>CAILAQ010000715.1 GCA_903832165.1 uncultured Bacteroidota bacterium
AAGGCCAGCCTATATTACGATCAACCACGACATGCATCCTGTTGAATTTCTCATTACGCTGGCCCATGAGATTGCTCACTACAGGAACTGGAAAAAGCATGGCCGCAGAGCCAGGCCTCATGGTCCGGAATGGCGGAATGAGTTCAGAGAAATGCTCGCTGAGGTTCTGAAAGCCGGACTCCTCGAAAAAGAAGTTGCTGCGGCAGTTGTTCAGCACTATTTCAAACGAAAACTTATCGGCTCAGGCTCGTCGGAGCAATTAAACAAGGCACTGGGGAAAATTAAGGAAGACTCAGGAATCCTGCATGTAGCTGATCTTCCGGAAGGGTCCAGGTTCACTTTAAAAAGCGGAAAATCATTTATCAAAGGTCAAAAGATGAGGAAGCGTTATCAGTGCCGCGAAGTGGTTTCATCCAGGATTTATTCGGTACATCCGATGGCAGAAGTACAAGAAACATTAGTATCTTAGAAACATGGACAACAACATCTTTTGTGTGATCATGGCAGGTGGAATCGGCAGTCGGTTCTGGCCATACAGCCGCACAGGGCGGCCTAAGCAATTTCTTGATATTCTCGGAACCGGTCAGACGCTTTTACAACAGACCATTCGCCGTTACAGTAAAATCTGTCCGATTGAAAATATACTGATCGTAAGTAATGCGGAGTACGGTCCTCTGATTCTCGACCAGGTACCTGAAATCGAGCCCAGCCAGGTGCTGCTGGAGCCTCTCCGCCGCAATACTGCTCCTTGTATCGCCTATGCAAACCAGCGGATTGCTTTGATGAATCCCAATGCAACCATCATTGTTGCTCCATCGGACCACCTGATCGCCGATGAAAAGGAATTCGACAGGGTCATGCTGGAAGGGATCCGCTTTGCCCAAAGCCGTGAAGTCCTCCTGACGCTTGGAATCATGCCCAACAAACCCGAAACAGGATATGGATATATCCAGGTAAACGGGCGCGACACCATCGATGGAAACAAGGCCCTGCGGAAGGTGAAAACCTTTACTGAGAAACCTAATCTGGAACTTGCAAAGGTCTTTGTCGAAAGCGGCGATTTCTTTTGGAATTCGGGAATGTTTATCTGGTCGGTAGGTGCCATAACCAAAGCCTTTGAGAAATACCTTCCTGAAATCCAGGGCCTGTTCAACGAAGGGGCAGGCGTGTACTGCACTTCTGAAGAGCCTGGTTTTATCAGGCAGGTGTACGATGCCTGCGACAAGATATCCATCGATTACGGTATCATGGAAAAAGCAGATAACGTGTTTGTTTTATGTGCCGACTTCGGCTGGTCGGACATAGGAACCTGGGGGAGTCTGTATGATCACCTGTCCCATGATGAATCTATGAACGGAATCGGATCAGGGCAGGCTATAACTTTTCAGGCCAACCGCAATGTTATCCATTCACCAGCGGGCAAGCTCACTGTTGTGCAAGGGCTGGACGACTATATTATCGTGGATACAGATGATGTCCTGCTCATTTGCCGCAAGCAGGATGAGCAGCAGATCAGAATTATGGTAGATGAAGTAAAGCTCCGGGGAGGCGAGAAATTTATCTAGCTTCCTAGTATTCCCACAAGTCGTGCTCGAACTGGAAAATCAGGTTTTCTATCCTTTGTGCTTCCTGCAGGTTTTCGATACCAAGCGCATAATCAACAACTGGCCTGTTATTGTATACGTTGCTCTCCTGAACTATAAAACCATGGAAGAACCTTTTGTAGAATATCTCGTCAAAGCTCCGCATCTCAACTTCATTAAACGGGTTGTAAACCTCTTTCTGAGCCAGGAAGGGACGTGCTTCCGGGAACTTTACCCAGAATAATTTCCTCTTCTGTATATTTTCCTTATTTACATCTGCTTGTTCAAAATAAACCTTAACAGGACAGATTCCAACGATCCTGACATCCAGAACCGACCGTTTGCGATCAAAAAACCACATCTCTTTCACCATCAATTGGGTAACCTCGTCTGTATTCAGTTCGGCTTTGAGGAGAGTTGAATCTGTCAGGCCGGTGGTAACGTTCAGAACTCCAATCATCTTGTCCTTGAGGTCAAAGTTCTTCAATACCTGGTCATAAGATATGGGTTCCTTAAATTCATTGTAATCATCTTTGGTATCATAAGCCTGAAGGCCACCATTCTTGATCGACTCCAAAAGAAGATCAACCAGATTTACCCGGTCACCAATGGCTTTTGTTGGGAAATAGAGAGACTGGTTAATCTTTTCGCGAAGATCAATCATTCTCCACACTACCTTGGACCACATGATATCAGCTTCTCTTACATGAGGATAATCAACAGGTTTCTTGGTCAGAATATGCGCCTTCTTGTATACCATATCCAGGCCTGACCAGGTAGTAGGATCTGTTGTTTTTGCGGTATCTGCAACCTGCGCTGCAACCGGCAGTGTAACTGTCAGAACCAGCAGGGCTATAAATAAAATACCTGTCCTTTTCATATTCCTGTTTTCTATTGTATTGTAAATGTGATGTAATTAAGCTCTCGGACAATTCCGTCAGGCCCAACAGCTTTAATATCTTTTATAATAACCAGGTCGTCCTTCTTTCTGCTGCTGATGAGCTTTTTCTGCTCAGGAGTAAAAAGAGCATTAGTAGAGGCAATATCCTGTACGAAGTTCCCGCTTGAGGATACCAGGACTTTAAATCCTTTTACTTCAAATTTCATATCAAAGAGGAAGTCTGCGAGTTCCGCAACCACTCCGGTCTGAAGTTGAAGCTCATTCTTTGCGATCTTACCGCTGCTCTTACCTGCGACCTTTGCCGTTGGATCAGGAACTTTAAACAGGCGATACTCCTGCGGCGGATAAGTCTGGGTTTTGCCATTCATTGTCGCAGTCACAGTCAGAATAGCTTTTCCCTCAGATTTCTTTGGCTTGACTATATATTGAAAGTCACCAACCTGAGTAATCGTGGCATTGGTCATATCAACCTTGATATCCTTGGCTGATGCCCCCACCGCATTAACCATAAGAGGGTTGTCGACTCCCATGTAGAAGGCATTCATCTTGGTCGGTGCAGAAATCAGGGTTGGCGGAATCACCTCATATTCATCCTCGAACTTGTATGTCTTATTACTGCCGTCAGGAGCTGTATAATTAATTACACCACCCCATTTGAAAGAGCCCGGTTTGCTTGAAGTCGTGCTATAGATCCCATGTCCGTCGCGGTAAGGGAGTGATGAGCCACCGACAGTGATTTTTGGATTGATTGTAGAATCGAATGCAGCCAGAATAACATCAGCTTCATATGGATTTCCCTGAACCACTGTTTTCGAGGTTTTTGGGATAACCACAGCCTGGAGCTGGTTAAACTTGAATGACTGAGCATCGATATTTTTATAAAGGGCGTTGAGCACATCTGCTTCAGCATTACGGACATCCGACTGCATCTTGGTCATCAGGGTGATAACACCGATCAGTGGCAGCAGGTCGAAATTTTCCTGTTCCCAGGTACGCCCGTTATCTCTTGAAGAGGAAAGAGGCGGATCTTTAATGGTCAGACTCTTTCTGATGGATCCTAAAAGAATACTGTCGCTGCCAACCTCTGTCTGCATGAAAGCGCTGTATTTTTCCATCGACTTCCTCAAGTCTGTTGCCCTGCTCATACGCTCACCACCGACATCAATTTTTTCAGTCAGCATGATCTGACCAGGTATATTCAGCTGGTCCTGTGATTTGATACTGTCGAGCCTTCCCTCAGGACCGTCAGCCAGGCGAACGATCGCAAGTTTATACTCAACAATCTTATCAATCATTTTCTGAGTCTGGGCCTTAACCGAATCAGCTTTTATCTTGAACGGGCCAACCTTGACCTTATTCAATTCATATGCGTTATCGAAGGCAGCGTAGGCTCTTTTATTTTTGGCGGCGAAGCTTTCAACCGATTGGTTTAGGCTTTTATCCACCCTGGCAATAACATCCAGGGTTTCCCTTGAAACATTCAATGCCAGCAATGCCGTCAGCACCAAATACATCATGTTGATCATTCGCTGCCTGGGGCTCAATCTGGTGTGTGCCATAATTTATATATCAGCTATTCAGCAGATTAAATATTTTCCTTAACATTCATAGCGGTAAGCATGTTGCCATACACCTTATTCAGTGCAGCCAATTTCTTACCCAGCTTGTCAACTTCGTCACGATACTGCTTAGTATTCTGAACTGAAGCCTGGAGGTTATCGATCATGGAATCGAGTCCTTCATATAAAGCCTTGGAAGATTTCAAATGTGAATCTTCGCCTCTGAGCTGCAATTCATATACAGAATTGAGGGCTGCGAGGTTTTTGTTCATTTTCTCCAGCTGGTCGGTATAACCATGGCTGCTGGTGCTCAACTTTCCGATGAGTTCAGAAGTTTTGGTATATGACTGAGTCAGTGAGGCAGCTGAATGGTTGAGTTCTTCAGTAGATTTCTTATAACTTTCGCCGAATGCGTTAAGATTCTCAGAGGCTTTCTTCACACTGGC
>CAILAQ010000716.1 GCA_903832165.1 uncultured Bacteroidota bacterium
GGTAACCCCAACGTAGGCAAATCAACCCTGATGAATGCTCTCGTCGGTGAACGCCTATCCGTGATCACTGCAAAATCGCAGACCACCCGGCACCGGATTTTCGGAATTGTAAATGGTGACGACTATCAGATTGTATATTCAGATACACCAGGGTTAATCAAGCCGATGTACAAACTTCAGGAAGCTATGGTCAGGTCAGCAAGATCCGCTCTGTCTGATGCCGACATCCTGCTCTATGTCACTGATGTTTTTGAAACAGCTGATAAAAATCCGGATATAATATCTATAGTTCAGCAATCGAAGGTTCCCTTAATTCTGATCATCAATAAAATAGATCTGAGCAATCAGCCACAGGTGGAAGTGCTCGTTGAAAAATGGCATGGAATATTTCCTAAAGCGGAGATTTTTCCTACCTCTGCGCTGCTAAAATTTAACCTCGATACACTGTTCAACAGGATATTGGAATTATTGCCTGAAGCACCACCCTATTTCGATCGGGATCAGCTGACTGACCGGCCCGAGCGGTTTTTTGTAACCGAAATAATACGTGGGGCAATACTTGAAAATTACCAAAAAGAAATTCCCTACGCGGTTGAACCGGTTGTGGAAGAATTCAAAGAGGAAGCGGAAATTATACGCATCCGGACTGTCATATATGTTGAGCGCGACTCACAGAAAGGAATCCTGATCGGCCATAAGGGAGAATCCCTAAAACGCGTCGGAATGCAGGCTAGAAAAGATCTCGAGATATTCTTCGAGAAAAAAGTTTATTTGGAAATGTTCGTAAAAGTGGCCCAAGATTGGAGAAACAGACCAGACAGTTTGAAGTCATTTGGTTATGAACTCTGATACAGAAAGATATAATTATGGCAAATATTGTTGCAATCGTTGGCCGGCCTAATGTCGGCAAGTCAACGCTGTTCAATCGGATTACGCAAACCCGTCAGGCAATTGTTCATGAATCAAGCGGGGTAACCCGCGACAGGCATTACGGCAAAGCCTTCTGGAACGGGCATGAATTCTCCATCATCGATACCGGCGGATATATCACAAACTCGGATGATGTTTTTGAGGAAGAGATCAGAAAGCAGGTCATCCTGGCTATCGAGGAAGCCGATGTCATCGTTTTTACCGTTGACGTAGAGGCCGGCATCACTGATATCGATCAAACCATAGCAAACCTTCTTCGGAAAGTTAAGAAACCCGTTTTTCTGGCAGTAAATAAGTCCGACAATAACACCCGGTTTATGGAAGCCAATGAATTCTACGGCATGGGCTTCGAGGAAATCTACCCGGTCTCAGCTGTAACAGGCACGGGAACCGGCGAATTGCTGGATGCCGTAACCGGGGCTTTCGAAAAAGCAATTTTTGAAGACGAGCCGGATATCCCCAAATTCGCAGTAGTTGGCCGGCCTAATGTTGGCAAATCATCATTTATTAATTCCATCATCGGCGAGGACAGGAATATTGTTACTCCGATATCCGGAACAACCCGCGATGCCCTCAACACCAGATACCAGAAATTCGGACTCGATTTCTTCCTGGTCGACACTGCAGGACTGAGAAAAAGAGCAAAGGTTTCTGAAGATGTTGAATTCTATTCAGTCATGCGGTCCATCCGGGCAATCGAGAATTCAGATGTCTGTATCCTGATGATCGATGCAGTTGAAGGAATTAAAGCACAGGATATTACAATATTCGGCAATATACAGCGCAACCGGAAAGGCGTTGTCATCCTGGTAAACAAATGGGATTTGGTTGAGAAGGATAACCATACTACAAAAGCATTCACAAAAGAAATTCAGGAGAGAATATCACCTTATACGGATGTGCCGATTCTGTTCATTTCAGCACTGACCAAACAACGTGTTTTTAAGGCTCTTGAAACTGCCGTTGAGGTATATAATAACAGGCGTCAGAAAGTTCCTACTCATAAACTGAATGAACTGCTGGCTGAATTCATCGAAGCCTATCCGCCACCGGCAAATAAAGGTAAATTCATCAAAATCAAGTACGCCACACAGTTGCCGAATCAAACCCCATCCTTTGCCTTTTTCTGCAACCTGCCTCAATACATAAAAGAACCTTATAAGCGTTATATTGAAAATAAAATTCGGGAGAATTATAATTTTACAGGCGTTCCGATTCAGATTTTTTTCAGGGAAAAATAAATGGCATGAACCTTAGATTGTCTACCTCGGCTAAATATCTCACACTGCTTCTCCTATTGGCAGGGTGCAAGAAAGTTGTGGATTATCCTGATATTCCGGCAATCAGCTTTACATCACTTATCAGTCAGGATTCAACAGACGTACTTCAGAATCCGGTCAAGAGGGTAACACTCTCTTTCCATCTTACCGACGGGGATGGCAATATAGGACTCTCGCCTACAGATATTACGGGTCCGTTCAGTCCCGACAGCGCTTTTTATTATAACCTCTTCATTCAGGAGTATCAGAAAGTGAACGGGATCTTCACATTGGTCACGACTCGTGGCGGTTTAAAAACATACCGGATTCCCGACCTTACCCCCAGCGGTCAGAACAAAACACTTATTGCCGATATTTCGGTAACCATCGAATATCCTTATACATACGCAGATCCGCTGCCATTCAAGGAATTCAGGTATGAATTTTATGTTGTCGACCGAACCTTCAACCTCAGCAACAGGGATACAAGCGCAGTAATTGTCTGGTAAAGATCCTAATCCGGATTAAATATCGGCCACTCCAGGAAGAAACTGGTCCCGGAATTCTTGCTTGTTTCAAACCAGATTTTGCCGTTCGATCCTTCCATAATCTTTTTGGCAATAGCCAGACCAAGTCCCATTCCTGAGGTCTTTGTCGTAAAGTTGGGCTCGAAAAGACGCGACTGAAGATCATCGGGAATTCCCATTCCATTATCAGAGACCTTAACAATGACGGCATCTGCACTTTCTTCGATGGAGATCTCAACCACCGGTTCCCGTCCCTCAGGAACTGCCTGAACAGCATTCCTGATCAGATTATTAAATACCTGTATCACTTGCTCCGGATCGGCATAAATCAACAGATCCTGCTGCCCCTTGCTTTTCCGGACAAGATTGACCCTGCAGGTTTCTTCAAACAAATGGGTTATCCGCTGAATTTTCTGGGTCAGGTCGATCGCCTCAAAATGCGCACCCGGCACTTGCGCAAACTTTGAAAATTCGCTGGCTATATTTGCCAAAGTCTCTATCTGATCTACCAGCGTGTTGGTGACACGATCAATATGCGCATCCAGGTCAGGAGTTCCGTCTTTCCATGCCTTCCTCAAATGCTGCACACTCAGCTTCATCGGCGTCAGTGGATTTTTAATTTCATGTGCAATCTGGCGAGCCATCTCCCGCCATGCTGATTCCCTTTCCGACCGTGCCAGTTTCTCTGCGCTGGCCTGCAATTCATTAACCATCCGATTATACTCTTTAACCAGCCGGCCGATTTCATCATCACGGTGATATTCAATTGTCTGATTCTTTTTACCGAGCCTCAATCCGGCCAGTTTGGTCTGCAGCAGCTGAATCGGACGAGCAACCTGATTAGAAAGAACTACCGCCAGAAAGACAGTGAGGAGTATCAATATAAAATATCCGTTCACCATCGCCACTACAATAGTGGAGATCTCCCGGCTGGTTTCACTTTGCTTACTGAAATAGGGAAGGTTCAGGTATCCCAGCAGCTTGTTTGACTGATTATATAAAGGAACATAGGAGGAATAAAATCCCAGGCTTTCTATACTTTCCCTGATGATAAATAAGGGTTTTCCCTGATGGTGCATCGCATTATAAGCCAACGGATTCATTTTACTCCCAGCCAGATTGTATTCAAAAACCTCGGGTCTTGACGAAATGACCAGATTGCCATAAGGATCAAAGATGTTCATGTCGGTATTAAACACATAGGAAAACTTAATCATCAATTCGTTGAGGCCCCTGTAATCAGCATCGTGCCATTCCCGGGTCAATCCGTTTACCTTGGCAAGCTTGCCCTGCAGGTCAGCCAAAAGAGATTCTGTTTTTTCAATGATCAGCTTTCTGTTGCTCTGCTTATATTGTTGTATGACATAAAAGGTCATGCCCCCGCCAGTAAGAATGAACGAAAATGCCAGGAAAGCAACCATGGTAAATTGAATCCGCTGTTTCAAACTCAGAAGCGGAGCCTTAATACTGCGTGGCCAGGTCATGATCATGTTGAGAATCAGCCAGGACAAAAACAAAAACACGAAAACATAGGAAAAAGCAACCATGCTGTCCACCGTTTTTTGGGATCTTCGGCTGATAACAATTTCATTTTTACTGTCAATTCGCTTAATCCAGTGATTATAGCCATCCATTTTAAATTCAACAACTTCCCCTATCCTTCCCGGATAGACATCGCTGGTCAGGCTGTAATCATAGTCCCCATTTGTTAATTGCAGAGACCCCAGATGGTACTTGGCATAGGAATAACTCTGGTCGAGGCTGTCCCGGTTGATTTTACCGGTAATGAGCAATTCGGGGTACCCAAGTTCCTGGGCCACAAATCTCGAGTAAATATTAATAATCAGGCTGGTCTCATGCCTGGGATCGGCATCGAATTCGTTATAAACACCCAGATATTCAATCACGCCATCGAAGTTATCGAGGTAATAGAATCCGGTAGTCCCGGCCAGCTTTTTCCCATAAGGATCACGCATGGTATGAAGGAAAAAATCAAGGCAGCCCTCTTCTAAGTTATCTGGCTGTATTAAAGTCATGCTCTCTGAGGTGCAGGAAAAAGCCTGTATTTCAAAGCGGTTCCAGTATAATCCGAAATATTTATTTTTCAAATAGTTGGTTATGGCAACC
>CAILAQ010000717.1 GCA_903832165.1 uncultured Bacteroidota bacterium
CTGGTTGATCAGAAGAGAAATAAAACATACGAATTCAAAACACCAAGAGGTGTTCATCAGGTTATCCGAAAGCAGAAAAATCCGGTATGGAGCAAACCAAACTGGGCCTATATCGAAGATGGCCTGCCTATCCCGTCGGCAACTGATGAATCCCGGTATGACCCTTATACACTCGGTGATTATAAGCTGGATATCGGAGACGGTTACATGGTGCACGGGACTATATGGAAAAGGCGGATGGGCCTTCCCGTTACTCATGGCTGTGTTCGTTTGCTCGATGAAGATCTGGAAGCAGTCTTCAATACCTTGTCCGTTGGTTCAAAAGTTATCATCTATTAATCTTATCTGCCTTGAAAGCACTGAAAATATCAGCTTTAGTATTAGCCCTTATCGTTATCGGAGGTCTCGGCCTTTTGATGATCACTGCAATGAAGGCCCCTAAGCAGTTCTTGCAGGATTTCAGCGAAGAAACGGCTAAAATGGGCAAGGATAAAGTTATTCTGGCCTATCCTGATGATTTACTGGAGAAGAAAACCAGCCTCGATGCAAGGCTCGCCATGTCTGACAATGACTCTATCGGGATGAGGATCAATTTAAAGGACAAGGCTCTTTACCTGGAAATCAAAGGAATTGTTCTGCATAAAACTCCTCTGCTCGAACAAACAACCAGCAGCTTTTTCAAGCATATCAGCCAGGCAGAAAAATATGTGCTGTTTCACAAGCCCCTTGTAATTCAGCGAGATGAATCAACCATCTCCAAAGACAAATTTGAAATCGTTATTGCCCCCAAAGACTCTCTTGAAGCACAGGCCCGCGCTGAAGTTATTCCGGATACCGTGCTCAGAGAACCTGTTTTATACCGGCTTTACCTTACCAACGGAATTCGTATTCAGGTGATCGGTCAGCTCCATGATTCAATTCCCCAATTCTGGCCGAAATTCAAATTCGACTATGGCGACCGATACAAATACCTTAAAGCGCTGATCCATAGTATCACAAGCAAACAACCAGCTCCATACCAGCCAACTATTTCAATTGTAATAGATGCCAAGGAAGCCTCAGCGATTTATCGTGCGGTTCCTAAAAAGGGTAATGTTATCCTGGAATTCTAGCACCAGCGATCCGGGCCATGGCCCGCTCTGCCAATGCGGTAATTGTTAATGAAGGATTTACCCCTGGGTTGGCGGAAATGGCTGAACCATCCACCACATATAAGTTCTCATAGCCAAAAACAAGATGATCACTGTTGATGACCCCGGTTTCACGGCTTTCCCCCATGCATGCGCCCCCAAGAATATGTGCAGTGGTTGGTATGCCGAAAAGCGATTCCGTAGGCAGGACCAGAGGCTTTCCGTTAACTATTTTTGCATATTTTCTGGCCAGATCCTGTGCTTCCGGAATAAAGGCTGAGGGAGCTGAACCGCGCTCCACACCCGTGCGCATGCCAAACAATCCCTTTTTAAGGTTTAATGTACTGTCCCTCGCCTGCATAAAAAGCAAAATCTGTGTTCGATCAGCCCAGTTGCCGGCAAAAATAGCCCTGGCATTCGACCGTGGGTGCAGGATATAATCTTCTAAAACACGATAAACCCTGATGCCCAGAGTTCTGCCCGATACCATCGGAGCCATCAGTAATCTCCAGAACCCTGATCCGGATGGATACCTGACGGGTTCCAGGTGACTGAACTGATCCGTATTCACAATAGATCCAATTGCAATTCCTTCCGAGAACTTTCTTGTCCGGTCGTTGCTCACCACGCCGATCAGCGCTTCACTGTTGGTCCTCACCTGCGCTCCCGTCATATCGGACAGATCAGGCATAGTCGTTCTTTTCAGCCTGAGCAGCACAGGGATAGTCCCCAAAACACCTCCGGAGAAAATAAATGATTTTGATCGCAACCGGATATTCTTAAATCCGCCCGTCTGCCTGATTACCACCTCATAACCATCCTTTCCATGTTCTCCAAGGGGGATCACATTGATCACCCGTGAGCGATCCATAATATTAACCCCCTCTTTTTCTGCCAGATACAGGTAATTTTTATCTAATGTATTTTTAGCATTATACCGGCAGCCCACCATGCAGCCTCCGCAGAAACGACATCCTTCACGATCAGGGCCCTGTCCGTTAAAGTACGGATCGGCCACCGTAACCTTTGGCTCGCCGAAGAATACAGCTACATCGGTTTCAGAATAATGATCCTTTTTACCAATCATCTCTGCCAGCTTTAAAAGAGCATCATCGCCCGGTCCGGGCTTGGGATTCCTGGCAACTCCCAGCATTTCCTTCGCCGTGAGATAATATGGGGCCAGTTCATTCTCCCAATCCTTCAAATCCTTCCACGATCCGCTGTTAAAGAAATCAGATTTTGGCACCGGCAGCGTATTCGCATAAACCAGCGACCCTCCGCCTACACCTGTTCCTGATAAAACCGTGATATGCCTGAACAGAGATATTTTGAAAAATCCATAAAAACGAAGTCCGGGTACCCACAGCCATTTTCTGATATTCCAGTTTCTCTTTGGAAAATCATCAGCCGCGAATCTTCTTCCCTGCTCAATTACAAGCACTTTATAGCCTTTCCGGACTAATCGCAGCGCACTCACCGAACCACCGAAACCGGAACCCATAATGATAAAATCGTAATCCATAGGTCAGATCAGGTTTAATGTAATGAAGTACTCTTTCAACCTTACCAAAATAGTGTTATTTTTATTGCTTAATGGTCTTTTTATTCGCACAAAAATCATGATTATGAAAAGGAAATCATTCGTTTTGATCTCATCAGTATTTCTGATGACTTTGAGTATCTGCATTTCCTGCAGCACCAGGCAGGTTGCACCGGTTCAGCAGGGCCCGCCGACCTCGGTAGTCCATCCTGATTGGATAAAATCAGCTGTGATGTATGAAGTGAATGTTCGTCAATATACCCCCGAAGGCACCTTCAATGCCTTTGCCGGGAAACTTCCGCGACTCAAAGAGCTTGGCGTGGATATTCTCTGGCTTATGCCCGTAAATCCGATTGGTGAGATTAACAGGAAAGGACCGCTTGGATCCTATTACAGCGTTAAGGATTACAAGGCTGTGAATCCCGAGTTTGGAACCATGGATGATTTTAAGGCTTTAGTTAAAAAAACACATGATCTGGGTATGTATCTGATCATCGACTGGGTGCCAAACCATTCATCATGGGATAATGCGCTGGTAAAATCGAATCCCGAATGGTACGCCAAGGACAGCCTGGGCAAGATGTTTTCTCCATGGGACTGGACCGATGTTGTTAAATTCGATTACAACCAGAAAGGTCTTCGCCAATATCAGATTGATGCGATGAAATTCTGGCTGAATGAAACTAAGCTGGATGGGTTCAGGTATGATGTTGCACACCAGGTGCCTGTTGACTTCTGGAATGAAGTGAGGCCAGCCCTCCAGACCGTAAAACCTGATATTTTGCTGCTCGCTGAAGCAGAACAGAGGTTCCTTCATGAAAAATCGATGGACCTCACCTACGGCTGGGAAATGCACCACATCATGAACCAGGTTGCCCAGGGAAAACAAACCGTTGCTGATATGGATGCATATTTTGTAAGGGCAGCAAAGGATTATAACACCAACGATATCAGAATATATTTTACTTCTAACCATGATGAAAATTCGTGGAACGGAACCGAATGGGGCAACCTATCCGCCCGAGTTGGTGAAGCAAGCC
>CAILAQ010000718.1 GCA_903832165.1 uncultured Bacteroidota bacterium
AGAAATGAGGAGGATATTGTAATCACCAGTGATGGTTATCGTATTTTGGGCAAGAGGAAGCCGAAAACCATTGAAGAAGTTGAATCAATGAGATAATATCCGATAATGCTGGAGAAACTCGTTGACTGGAATCCACCTCCGGACTGGCATTGCATTAAAACAATTGACATGCATACTGCCGGTGAGCCGCTTAGGATCATTACCAGCGGTCTGCCTGATATACCAGGGAAAACTATATTAGAGAAGAGAAGGTATTTCAGGGACAACCTTGATGATATCCGGAAAGCGTTAATGTGGGAACCGAGAGGGCATGCGGACATGTATGGAGCAGTGATCACGGAACCGGTAACAACAGATGGTGATTTTGGCACCTTCTTCCTGCACAATGAAGGTTACAGCACCATGTGCGGGCATGCGATGATAGCGCTGACGCGGTTTGTAATAGATACAGGACTGATCAAAAAAAAGGGAGTGAGGCCGGAGATACTCATTGATGCACCCCCTGGCCGAATCGTTTCTTATGGTGAGAGAGAAGAAAATAAAACGATGCGATCCTACTTCCGTAATGTGCCAAGCTTTGTGTTATTATCGGACCAGACGGTTGAGGTTTCCGGGATTGGAGAAATACTTTTTGATGTTGCCTATGGCGGAGCATTTTATGCTTTTGTTGATGCTTCAAACCTGGGATTCAGGCTGGTGCCTGAAGAATATTCAAAACTCATCGATTTAGGCAGGCGTATAAAATTGGCGATAATGGACAAGTTCTCTATTATTCATCCATTTGAGCAGGATCTGAGTTTTCTTTATGGAACAATTTTCACCGGAAAACCTTTCGATCCGAGAAATCACAGTCGTAATGTATGTGTCTTTGCCAATGGAGAGGTCGATCGCTCACCAACAGGATCGGGAGTTTCTGCGCGTGCCGCCTTGCATCATTTCAAGAATCAGTTGTTAGTGGGTAATCCAATTACCATTGAGAGCATTATCGGTTCGACGATGAGTGTTAAAATTATCAGTACGGAATTATTCGGAACTTATCAGGCAGTCATTCCTGAGGTTTCCGGGACATCAAGCTTTACCGGAAGGCATGAGTTCTTCATGGATCCGGACGACCACACAGGTAAAGGATTCTTTTTACAATAAAAGTTTAGCGGATACAAATACAAATTCCCTGTCCCGGTGACCAAACAACTTTCGGTCCAGGGGCAGGGAATTATACTCGGACCAAGTCCGAAAATTCGTGGATCAGATTGGAATTATCTTCCACCACCACCACCACCACCACCACGTGCTGCACGAGCGGCAGCTTGCTTGGCGTTGTAGTCGTTGAATTTCTTAACCTGATCAGGTGTTAAGATTTTAATAATCTTAGCATCACGATCTTTGTTTAATTCTGTCATTTTTGCACGCATTGCTTCACGATCATCACCAGCTGCTTCCCGGGCAGCAGTCACTTTTTCAGTTGCTTCTTTGTAGATAACATCGAATTTGGTATTCTGATCCTTGGTCAATACCAATTCTTTTTTCAGATCATCAATCCTTTGCTGCATTCTTTGCTGCATGTTCTGTTGAGGTTGTTGATCCTGTGCATTAAGCGCCCCAACCAGGAAAAGGCACGCTACCATCGAAAGAATAAGATTACGTTTCATAATTAAATAAGTTTTTAATTGTCGGAGTTTGGACACACTAACTTTACGATGGTTTAAAGAAGGGAGAAAAAATATTCTTCAAATACTATTAGGATCTGTAATCTTTCAAACGGTCCATCAGACGTTTTCGGGCAAAGAAAATCTTGCTTTTCACCGATCCCAGTGGTTGCTCCAGATATTCAGCAATTTCATTGTATTTATAACCCTTGGTGTGCATTTCAAACGGTAAGCGGTAATCTTCAGGTAAGTCACTGATAGCGGCTCTGATTTCCTTTTCGTTATGGGCAGCCTCAGGTGATTGGAAGACTGACTCCTGTCGCATGTTCATATAATATGAAGAATCCGTTGTATCAATCATGGTATTAGATCTGACACTTCTACGGTAATTATTTATAAAGGTGTTCTTCATGATTGTAAACACCCAAGCTTTAAGATTTTTATCTCCCTGAAACTTGTCACGGTTTGTCAGAGCTTTATACATGGTTTCCTGGAGAAGGTCTTTTGCATCTTCCGGATCAGATGTCAGGCTTTTTGCAAAGAAGCCAAGCTTTGATTGCATGCCCATTAGCTGGTGGTTAAATTCTATTGCGGTCATTTGTTTTGGTTTTTTGTTTTACTTTTAATGCTAATTTGTTAGACAAATTTAAACCTTATGCATATAACCAGCAAATTTTGTTAATCTCCATACAACATTATCTTCTACATTTAAAGTGTGATTCTAAATAGAAGTATGCAATAAATCCCTCAATAACAAAAGGTTAAGAGTTGTCTTCCAAATTTTATCTAAATAAAACCGGGCGCCTGAGAGGAATAATCCAAGGGAAATGAAGAAGATCTGTACTAAACTAGATAAATGCCTGTGAAAGTGCCAGATAGGAAGGGATTTTTTGAATCTGAAAGGGCAGTGTGGCATGAGAATCCAACCCTATGCAAACCAGATAAATCTTTTTCTGAGGAAAAACAGCGACCAATTTTTCAGTATAGGAAGCAATTTCTTTTTCGGTGAATCCATGGTTGATTGTAACCAGAATACTATCAATAATCTGTCGATTACTCAGAGACTGAAGATGCTCCAAAGGTATAGAAGGACCAAGGTAAATGACCTGGTGGCCAGCCTTTCGCAGAAGATAATTTGCATAAAGCAAGTTTATCTCATCATAATGACCTGAGGGAAGGTATAGCAGAAAGTGTAAAGCTGATAATTGAACATTTCCACCCATGCCATCAATAGCTACGACCAGTTTATGCTTAACAAGGTTGTTGACGAATCTTTCCTGACAGGCATTGATTTTTCCAATCTGCCACAACAGGTTTATTTTTTCAAGAAAGGGAAACACGAGCTGTTGGAATGCCAGATCAAATCCAAGTTTTAGTACGGAACCGTTCAGGTTTCGTTCAAAACGATCCTCATCGAGGTCATTTGTTGCTTTGAGGAGGTCGGCAAGGTAACCTTCATCTGCACCAGGTAATTCACAAATCCTGGCAACTTCGTCCTGAATCTCAACCGGGTTCAGTCCAGATATTTGAGAGATTTTATAACCATTTTTATTCAGAAAGGAGATATTCATTAGCCTTTGCAAATCATCCGCATCATAGAATCTGATGTTTGTATCTGTCCGATCAGGGATAATCACACCATAGCGTTTCTCCCATATCCGGATGGTATGCGCCTTAATTCCGGTAAGTTTTTCCAGATCGCTTATACTATACCTTGCTATATTCATTATTTACAGGACTCTATGGATACAATTATTTAACTAAAACAAAATTGTTTGCATTTGGTTCATAATGAATAAAAATAGTGCTGTTTAAACGCTTTTTCGTGGTTTGTTTACTATAGGCAGCAATCCCAGAGCCAGGGCACCGCAAACGATTATAAAAAGGGTGGTTGATCCATGCAGGACCAAAGTAACCAGCTGTCCGTCAGCCCTTGGCACACTGTACAAGAGCAAGGTGTTTAATGCAATCCAGTCAAAAGGTCCGATCCCGTTTGGAATAGGCATAATCATTCCGATGCTTGCCAGAGCAAGAACCGCCAATGCTACAGTGGGTGAAAGCGAGGAGGTTGGGCCAAAAGCCCTGAAAACAAAATAAGTACTCAGGAAGTAGCACCCATAAATTGCAGCTGTAAGCAAAACAAAGCCCAATGGCTGCCGCAGCCGGAAGACGGATTTTAGTCCTACCGAAAATTTCTCCCCGTACGACAATATCTTTTTAACAATCAGAACTTCAGCCAGCTTCTTTCTGAACCAATACAGAGCGCCTGCAACAACGATCAATAAACCAGCCGCACCTATAATAATTGGTGATGTTAAATAGCCAATCTTACTGGAAACC
>CAILAQ010000719.1 GCA_903832165.1 uncultured Bacteroidota bacterium
TGTAGGCAAATGTGTAAGGCAGCGCTCCGTAAGCACCGGTGAAGGTAACGACAGGCGCTGTACTGCTGCGGCATACAGGAGTTGTGTTGACAGCAATGGATGATGTCGGTAACGAATATATTGTGATGGCAGCAGTAGCTATAAGGTTGCCAGTGCATGGACTAGCGTTTTCCTTGGTGTAGCTTATGGTATAATTTCCAGCTGTACTGGAGCTTGGCGCCACAGTACCACTTGCATCAATGGTTAATGGGCCGCTACCCGGGGTATAAACAGTTGCGGGGTCAGAACCTGTAACAATGTAGGAGTAGGTTCCCCCGACATAAGCGTCAGTCCCTGAAATGGTTACTGATTGAGCTCCCTGGTTTTTGGTGAAAGGAGTAAAATAGCTTATTGTGGCAGTGGGCCTGCGGATAATACCAACAGTTGCAGTTTTATTGATGTATGAGCAACCTCCCCCGCCGGGAACCGAATAGGTTATCGTGTAGCTTCCTGTCTGACTGGTGGAAAGATCAATAGCACCACTGGAAGAGTTTAGTGTCAGCCCGCTGGGTGTTGATGAGAAAGAGGCCCCTGAAGGAGTTGAATAACCATCTAAGGAGTAACTTACAGATAAGCTGCCTGCTCCCGTGTAAGCACAGAAAGGAGCACCGGAATAACTGATGGTTGGCTCCAGTGGCCGATCAGTCACTACCAGGGAAATGTTAACATCACTCGAATTACACCCGGCAACAGATACAGGTGCAAATGTCACAGCATAAGTTCCTGCGGTAACACCGAAAGGGTTTATCGCTCCCGTAGAGGCATCGATCTGCAACTTCGGAGCTGCTCCCGATGGACTTACCGAAAAATGACCGCTTACAGCACCCACAATGGCAGGGGTATACGAAACATCCGATGAGTTGCAGTAGGTAAGGCTCGGATAGATAACCTTAGGCACAATCGTTTGATCGGCAATAACAGCCCGGATCAGCAAGCGGTCGCAAACACTGCATCCGCCGGTTCCGATATAATCAATATAGAATGGCGTTGTTAATTCTAGATAATCCGTTGTATAGGTAAGCCCGGTATGGAAAGATGCTCCATAGTTGGGCTGGGTATACCATTTAACCTGGTCAGCATCCAGGGGTTCTTCCCCCGACCATTCCACGGTAAGCGCAACCGCACCAGCTCCGCAGCGCATGACATCGTTACCTTTGATCGGCAGACTGTATGTTTGCGCCAAAACAGAGCCGCCTGTTCCTATCAGCAATACAGTCAAAATAACTGCCATTCTGCGCAGGATGCAAAAAGGTACATT
Source organism: uncultured Bacteroidota bacterium (assembly GCA_903832165.1). GTDB lineage: Bacteria > Bacteroidota > Bacteroidia > Bacteroidales > UBA12481 > UBA12481. Next base: position 1,298 of record CAILAQ010000719.1, read on the forward strand.
TCTTCTCATGGTTATCATTTTAATTTCCTTTCAATACACGATCCATCAATCCTTCATGAATGATAACCGCGAAATTCAAAGCAAGTGCCAGAAAGCCGGAGAATTACAGCTTTCCAAATCAAATAACACGCAAACAACAGGTTGCTAATGCGTTAAACACTTAACAATAAAATGAAATTTGTAAGGAAGCCTGATTGACGATTACTTTACGAGCTCCCATTCTGCTCAGAAATGAGCATGACCTATTTTTGGGCCTGACCTATATCACCTCCGCAACAACGTAAGTGCTGCCGGTTACGAGAACAAGATCGTCCGCCTGTGCCGATTTCCTGGCAGCGGCCAGGGCGACCGTTACCGTCTCGTGAATCGACCCCTGCAATCCATAAAAAGCTGCCTTCGCTGCAAGCATTTTAGCATCCAGCGCCCGGGGGATTTTAGCATTGGTAAAATAATAAATGGCATCCATAGGTAACACCTGAAGTATCTTATCAATCTCCTTATCATTCACCGCCCCGTATACAACGTGGAGCTTCCGGTACCGGGTATTCTCCACCTGATAAACTACCTGCCTGATCCCATCAATATTATGACCCGTATCAATCACAGTTTTCGGATTCCTGCCGATGATCTCCCACCGGCCGCTGAATCCGGTCAGCTCTTTAACATTGGCCAGCCCTTTATAAATATTATCATCCGATATATGCCATTCGCGCATTTTCAATAACTCCAGTACCTCTAGCACCACCGGCAGATTCTTCCGCTGGACTAAACCAAGCAAATCACTGCACAACTCGGGATAAGCAGTCTTCTTCCCTCTCAAGACCTGAAAATATTGCCGGTCGTCACCGGATAATATGGAATACGGAACCTGAAAATAATCATTGGCAAAGAACACTTTTGCACCAACCTCCAAGACTTTGTCTTCAAATGTCTTTCTTGTCTCTTTGTCTTTCTCCCCGATCACAACCGGAATGCCCGGCTTAATAATCCCAGCTTTCTCTAAAGCGATCTTCTGGAGTGTATCGCCCAAAAGATCCATATGGTCAAAACTGATATTGGTGATCACCGACAGCACCGGATCGATGATATTCGTGGAATCCAATCGCCCTCCAAGCCCCGTCTCCACAATCGCCACCTCAATATTCCGCTTCGAAAAATAATCGAAGGCCATCGCCACAGTCATCTCGAAAAACGACGGTTTTAACTCCTCAAAAAACTCTTTGTTATTTTCAATAAATTCAACAACATCCTTTTTTCCGATCATTTCACCATTTATCCTGATCCTTTCGCGAAAATCAACAAGATGAGGCGAAGTATACAAACCCACTTTATACCCTGCCTCCTGCAACACCGCAGCCAGCATATTCGAGACCGAACCTTTGCCGTTAGTGCCGGCAACATGAATGCTGTGAAAATTCCGGTGCGGAAATCCAAAGTGCTTGTCAAGCACCTTTGAGTTATCAAGATCAGCCTTATAGGCCGATTTCCCTACCCGGTGATACATCGGCAGCTGAGAAAAAAGCCATTCTGTTATTTCGCTGTATTTCATCATCTGCAATTTTAGTATATTTAACCGTAAACAAGGATACAATCATGATGAATCAAAAGAAAATCTTCGTACTGGATACTAATGTGTTGCTCCACGACTACAAATGCATCTACCAATTTGAGGAACACGATATTATTCTGCCAATTACAGTTCTTGAGGAACTCGATAAGTTTAAGAAGGGCAACGACCAGATCAATTTTCAGGCGAGAGAGTTCGTGCGTGAACTCGACTCGCTTTCCGGTGAAATGCTTTTTACCGAAGGGATAGCCCTTGGTAGAGGCCTGGGTCGGCTCTTCATCGAGACCGGCAAACCGTTTTCGCGGGAGATGGAAGAATCCTTTGAGGAAAAAATTGCCGACCATAGAATACTAGCGATCGCTGATTATTCACGAAACAAAAATCCTGATAAGCAGGTAATCCTCGTAACTAAAGACATTAACCTGAGAATCAAGGCGAAAGCACTCGGACTGGCCGCTCAGGATTATAAGGCCGGTCAGGTGACCAATATCGAATACCTGTACGAAGGAATCAGAACCATCGAAAATCAGGATGACGAAAAAATCAACAAACTCTATAATTCACCGGAAGGGGTTTCCGTTGAGGAGTTTAACCTGGATATCGATCCGATGTCGAACCAATATATGGTTTTGAAGGGCAACCAGTCCACCGCACTGGCCATTTTCGATATCCGCACCAGCGCCCTGCATGTGGTGCAGAAACAAAAATGCTACGGAATTGAACCCCGCAATGCCGAGCAAACAATCACCCTGGATGCTTTATTAAGGCCCGATATCAATTTAGTGAGCCTCACGGGAAAAGCCGGTACCGGGAAAACCCGCTGGCATTGGCCGCAGCTTTACAGCAACGACGCGAATATCTGCAGATCTACCTCGCAAGACCGATTATCCCGCTGGGTAACAGAGATATTGGCTACCTCCCCGGCGATGCCCAGGAGAAAATCGAACCCTACATGCAGCCACTATTCGATAACCTGGCCGTAATTCGTCACCAGTTTGATGCCCGCAGCAAGGAATTTCTTAAAATCGATCAGCTTCTCTCCGAAGAAAAACTGATAATCACCCCTCTGGCATATATATCCGCGGACGAAGCCTGAGCAAAGTATTCTTTATTGTTGATGAGGCTCAAAACCTCACACCACATGAGGTTAAGACAATTATTACCAGGGCCGGCGAAGGAACGAAAATCGTTTTCACCGGTGATATTCATCAGATCGATTCCCCATACCTCGACCTGAAATCCAACGGATTGTCCTATCTCACAGATAAATTGAAGGGCCAGGATGTTTTTGCTCACGTAAACCTTGTTCACGGTGAACGCAGCCACCTGGCCGAACTGGCAAGTAACCTGCTGTAAAAGCAGTTTCAGAGCTTTAGGGTTTCAGGGTTTCAGGGTTCCTGCATAATCTCGCGGTAAGGTTTGTATCCTGATAATAATTATCTTGGCTATAATATCTCGCGCAAAGTCGCAAAGCCGCTATATTTCCTACTCTTATTGCGTCTTTGCGTCTTGGCGAGAAATTTATACATCCGATTCCCGCCAAAGCTCAACTCTGAAACCCTGAAACTCTGAAACCCTGAAACCCTGAAACTCTGAAACTCTGAAA
>CAILAQ010000720.1 GCA_903832165.1 uncultured Bacteroidota bacterium
ATCTTTTCAGTCGGTCTTTTGGCAGAGTTTCGGTCGAGACTGTATATTTCGCCGGAGTAATTTCATCCCAGCTCAACGCATATTTTTCCTCTTTTTCTCCAATATCCATGTTCTGATAAGAATCGGGGAGAATAATATCCGGTGTAACACCTTTTAGCTGGGTTGTTTTGCCGTTTATCCTGTAGAACTTCTGAATGGTCAGGGAAAGTGCTCCGAGGGGCTTAACGTCCTTAAACTTTTCAGGAACGGTTTCATCAAGATCAGTCACACGCTGTACGGTTCCTTTTCCCCAGGTGCTCTGGCTGCCCATGATGATTCCCCTGCCATAATCCTGTATGGCGGCGGCGAAAATCTCAGAGGCTGAGGCACTGGAATAATTTGTCATCACAACCAACGGTCCGCTGTACTGAGTTTTCGGATCCGTATCATCCAGGATCGTTGGGCTTCCTTCTCTTGTTTTTATTTGAACAACCGGACCTTTAGGAATGAACAGGCCAGCCAGTTTTACGGCTTCCGGAAGTGAACCGCCACCGTTATTACGTAAATCGATAATCAGTCCGTCGATTCCTTCAGCTTTCAGTTTTTCAATCTCTGTGGCAACATCATCCCCGCATTTGCGTCCGTTGCGATCCTGGAAATCCTGATAGAACTGGGGGAGGAAGATGTACCCTGTGCGAACCTTGCCAGAGGCATCTTTCAATATCAGGGAGGATGCGTAAGACTCTTCCATAACAACGACAGCCCGTGTGAGGACTACCTCAGTGAGTGATCCGTCGCGTTTACGGATTGAGAGTCTGACTTTGGTGTTTTTAGGCCCTTTGATCAATGCCACTGCATTTTCCTGTTTCATGTCCAGAATGTCTACAGATGGCTCATCTCCCTGAGCCACACGCATAATGAGATCGTTCACTTCAATCTTCTTGCTTCTCCAGGAAGGGCTTCCCGGGAACATATCCACCACGACCAGATATCCGTCTTTTTGACGCAAAGTGGCACCAATGCCTTCGTATTTTCCCGACATGGCGATATCGAACCGTTCCTTATCCCGGGGCGGCATATATACGGAATGTGGGTCATAAGCCGAGATCACTGAATTGAGGTAGATTGACCACCTGTCATCTTCATCCATCTTGCGAATACGATCGTACCAGTCGTTGTAGTTATCGAGCAATCCTTTACGAGCTTCAGCTTCCAGAACGTCCACAGGTTTTATTTTTACCGTATCGGATTTTGCCTTTGCCTCATCCTGGATCTGAAGGTTACCGGCTACACGCGTCATAACCTGAAATTTCAGGGCCTTGCGCCATGATTCACGCAATTCGGTGTTGTCCTTCGGATATTTTGTTTTTTCAGGATCGGTTTCAAAAGTTTCATTCTTTTTCAGGTCGAATGGAACGGTCAGGTATTCGGTATAGTAAGCTTTGGTCTCAAGGAGCCTCTTTTGTATAAGCTCCGATGATTTCAGGAAGAACTCCAGAGAGCGGGCCTTCCATTCATCGTCGAGTTTCAGCTTATATAAGGAGAGCTCATCAAAATCTGTCTGGAGAAAATAC
>CAILAQ010000721.1 GCA_903832165.1 uncultured Bacteroidota bacterium
CGCCGTCCGTAATCACTGTAAATCCAGCTGAATGTAGTTGCAAAATAGCCGGTCACATTAAATTTTTCTACATCAACCGACTCCAGTGATACTTCCTCTGTGCCAAGGTTTTTTAGCACCAGGCTTTTGCGGATGACTGGCAAATCTGGGTAAAGGAGAAATTTCAAGGTAAGTTCAATTTTCTTGTCGTGACTTTGCAGGATGACAGCAACTCCATCACCTTCATGCGAATCGGTAGCGGGTTGAATATCTATCAAACTCCAATTGCTTTTTCCTGAATAAGATACGCCGTTTACTTCAAACTGGAAGTCAGTGTTTTCAGGCTGAAAATACTGAAACTCGCCATGAACAGGTTTATAGGATGTGGTCAGGAAATTTCCTTCCGGATTTGGAAGTTGAATTACACGCTGAACAACTCCATTATTCAGAGTTAATTCCGTTTTTGTCCATTTGGCAAATTGAGCTAAAACAGGCAGATTTATTGCAAAAACGAAAAGGCAGATTACGCTGATAATTTTTTTCATAAGGATAAATTTTATCATTGTTGTCCGGTAAAATAAATAGAACCGAGCTAGCCGATAAAGACTAACCCGGTATAGTTACCTTTGAAGTTACGAAGCAACAATTGTAACCATGGGTAAAAATATAAATTTTAGCGGACAGCCGGTCTTTAATCAGCTTATAAAGTTCATTGACAAAAGTGAAGTCAGAAAAATAGCGAAGAAGCATGGAGCTGAACGTTATGTGAAAAAGTTTTCGACATTCAATCATGTTGTTGTAATGCTTTTCGTTGCACTTGAAGGCTATCATTCAATCCGTGAAGTTATTCTGGGTTTATTGGCCAACGCCCACAAGCTTTCTCATTTAGGGTTAAGCTATTTGGTCAGGCGCAGCACTTTCGCTGAAGCCAACCAAAGACGTAGCAGTAAAGTTTTCGGCGATATTTACATGAGTGTATATCGTAGCCACGCGTCAGATTTAGCGGACAGCCGGTTGACAGATTCCGATCTAAAGCGGCTTTACATCATGGATTCGACGACCATGTCCCTGTTTAAAGACATTCTCAAAGGAGTGGGGCGTAACCCGAAAGAAGGCAAAAAGAAAGGCGGGATAAAGGCACATACGATTATCAAAGCCAGTGAAAATGTACCATGCCTGATTCGGTACAGCGAAGCAGCCAGGCACGATCATATGTTCCTGAAAGAAGTTCTGAATCTGGCGGCAGGTTCCATCATCACTTTCGACAAGGGATATGTCGATTATGCCCAATATCAGGTGTTTTCGGAAAATTCCATCTGGTATGTGACAAGGTTGAAAGACAATGCTATTTATGAGGCCAGAAAAGAATTCGATATTCCGGACAATGCTGATTCTGGTGTCCTGAAAGACGAGGAGATCATTCTGTCATTTGGCGATAAAAAGGAATTAAGGCACCGTTCAAGACGAATTGCTTATTGGGACAACGAGAATAACCGCTTATTCGAGTTCATTACCAATAATTTTGAATTATCGGCAGAGAAAATTGCTCTGATCTATAAGAAACGCTGGCAGATAGAACTGTTGTTTAAGCAACTCAAGCAGAACTTTCCGCTAAAGTACTTTTTGGGAGACAATGAAAATGCCATTGAAATACAAATTTGGTCAGCCATGCTTGCCAATTTGCTGCTTACCCTGCTGCGAAGC
>CAILAQ010000722.1 GCA_903832165.1 uncultured Bacteroidota bacterium
ATCAGCTCATTGGATGTCAGCCTCACATCCCACAAAAACCGTTCGCTCTGCTCGAGGCTGTTGACTGTTTGTCCCGTATAGGTGGGGATATAAAGTATTGGATCATAGCCTCTTCTTTTGATAAACTCTTCGCGGAACTGACCGGTCCAGTTTTGCGAACCCATCTCCCAGCTGTCGATATGGATCATCGTCCAGCCACCGCCGGTAGTGGATTTCCGGGGGCCTACCTTTTTCAGGAGTTTCCCGATGTAGGCATCAAAATGGGAATCGAACGATACGGTATCGAACTTGTCCACCTCGAATCCCAGCCCGGGTTCGGGGGCCGGCCGGGTTACCGCGCCATTGTTGCGCTTGCCCATCCGGAGTATTGTCCATTTGCCTGCCGGCACTTCCCAATTTAGGGTGCCATCGGGTTTGAGCTGTTTTGTCAGGTCGATGATTTTCGACTGGTCAACGGCCGAGCCTGATATTTCGGGAAAATCTGCCGGGGCCGGAATGAACTGTTTGACTCCTTTTTGCGAGGTATACGGAGCCCGGTAATAGAGCGCCTTTTCATCAACTGAAGGTATCAGGTATCGGGTATCGGGTGTCGGGTAGGCGAGCAGCGCAACATCCTCGTACCATCCGTCGCGTATTTCTTTGAGATTTTGCGGTACACTGCCTTCGCCGAAAAACGGTCTTTTCGGCTCAGGTTTCGCAAGTACACCATTATATATTGATGGGCCCTTGACCTCGGTTGAGCTGGCTACGAGATGCATCATCGATTGCTCCGGCTTTACCCACGGACCGCCGCTGCCGGCCCATCCCGGACCAGATCCCAGAATGATGCGGATACCCAGTCGTTCCGATTCGCGAACGGCATGCACATAAAGATCCTGCCACTCCTCACTGAGAAAATCGACCTTACCGCGTGGTACGCCCACGTTTACCTCAAGAAAAAGCACATAGCCGATACCAGCCTTTTTCATCGATTCCAGATCTCCTGTCATGGCCTCTTTTGTAGTATTCCCATCCATGAAATACCAGTAAACGCCTGGTCTGGCGGAGTCCGGAGGATTGATAAAAGCAGCTTTCAGCGGGTCAGATGATTGCTGAGTGCACTGGCTTGTGAAAAGGCAAAAAGTTAATCCACAAAGGAAAATAAGTGAAAAGCTGTTACGGGGTACCATAGTGTTATTTTACAGATGACAACTTAAGAAAAAGTTAGAAGTTGTGCAATGGCACACAGATGACAGCTTTTCTTCATCTTTAAGCTGTCATCTGTAAAAAGACGCCGGTGACGCAGTGCCATTTTATACCTGACAGCTTTTTCTAAAGCTGGTTGTTTTTTTAACCTGATCGCTTTTTTTTAAAGCTGTCAGGTGTATCTTCGTCAAATGCGAAAAATTCTGCTTGTCTTTCTGTCCGCTTTGTCTTTTTGGTCCCTCTCAGCGCAGGGCCCTGCAGACAGCTGGCCGCTATTCCGTGGTCCTCTTGATAATGGCTACAGTCTGGCTAAAAATGTTCCGTTACACTGGAGCGATTCCACGAATATCGCCTGGAAAACAGAGATCCCCGGCCGAGGCTGGTCGTCGCCGGTGGTGCTTGATGGTAAGGTGTGGTTAACTACAGCTTCGCCGGATGGAAAGGAATATAGTGTGATTGCGGTTAGCTGCGATAAGGGAACCATCCTGTATAATCTGAAATTGTTCGAAGCTGTTCCTACGCAGGAGCAACATCCGCTGAATAGTTATGCTTCGCCTACGCCCGTGCTGGAAAAGGGAAGGATTTATGTCCATTTCGGCACCTATGGCACGGCTTGTCTGGATACCGAAACCGGCAAAACTATCTGGAAAAGGACTGATATCCATTGCGATCATTTTGTTGGGCCAGGCTCCTCGCCGATTCTTTATAAAGACCTCCTGATCCTGACCATGGATGGAGCGGATGTTCAGTTTACCGAGGCATTGGATAAGCGGACCGGTAGAACTGTCTGGAAAAAAACGCGGGATGTGAGCTACGAGGGGATCACTCCCGATTGCCGGAAGGCTTTTTCAACGCCTGTAGTGGTTAATTTCGATAATATGGACCAGATCATCAGTGTGGGTGCTCACGTGATGGAGGCCTGGAAGCCGCTTACGGGAGAACTGATCTGGAAGGTTCGTTTTGAGGGGTTTTCGGCCTCTGCAAGGCCGGTTATCGGCAATGGGATGGCCTATATCAATACTGGTTTCGGACAATCCTGGCTGATGGCCATCCGGCTTGGAGGGACAGGTGACATGACCGATAAATCCATTGTCTGGAGTATTAAGAAAAACATGACAGCCCGATCGTCGCCGCTGCTGATCGACGGGCTGCTTTATATGGTAAACACTGCAGGCCAGGCAAAATGCCTCGATGCCCTCACCGGTGCCGAGATCTGGGTGCAGCGTGTCGGATTGGAAACTTCAGCTTCCCCGATATATGCCGGAGGGAATATTTATACTTCAGATGAAAGCGGCCTGACCACCGTTTTTGCTCCGGGCAGAAGCTTCACGAAGATTGCCGAAAACACGCTGCGAGAAGGGTGCATGGCGTCGATGGCGGTGCTTGACGGGGCGATATATCTGCGTACGAAGGGCAGCCTTTATCGAATAGGGAAGTAGGTGCTTAGAGTTGCCAACTTTAATCAGGATTTTGTGCCAAGCACAACTTTCTGCTTAAAGTTGGCAACTCTAATCAGGATTTTGTGCCAAGCACAACTTTCTGCTTAAAGTTGGCAACTCTAAAAACCATCAGCAGCACCACTCCTCCCACCGTAAGCAGGCCTCCAACAATCTGGTAGGCCATCGGCAGCTTGCCGAAATAGAGGAATACCCCGAGAACAACAAATAACGATGTGGTACTCTGAATGATCGCGGCGCGCGATGCTTCAATATATTTCAGTGCACTGTATTGTCCGATCGAGGTCATAAAAGGCCCCAGAAACGATCCGATCATGATAATGAAGAATATCCGGGTAGGAATTCTGATGCTCTGGCCGGTGATAATCAGCATAATTGCAGCAGCTGTCATCAGGAAGATCGCCCGGTTGATTGCCAGCATGGTTGGGGTGATCGTTTTGATGAATTTCTTTGCCAGCGAGGTGCGGATGGCATAAAAGGTGGTGCAGATGAGCATCAGCCCGGAGGTGCCTGTCAGATAGGAATGCAGCGAGCTACCCTTGTGATAGCTGATCACAAAGGCACCGATGAAGGTTAGCGCCACCCCGGCAATTTCCCATCCGCGAAAGCGCTCGCTCAGCAGGGTGATGCCAATCAGCGTGACGAAAATATATTCCATGTTCCTGAGAAACGACGGAATGGCCGGATTGCTGGCGGAGGAAATGGATGCATAAAAAGTACCTGTCGCCACCAGCTCAACCAGCCCCATCATCACAAGAACTTTCAGCGACCCGACCGGAATTTTCCGAAAATGCCTGGTTTCATGGGATCGGAGAGTATAGAGCAAGTTGAATACTATTGCCATGGCAAACCAATAAATCCCGAATTGAAACAGGCTCACTTCATTAAAAGCCGCCTTGCTGAAAATATATACGGTGGAACCGGCAACAGTTGCCAGTAAAGCATAGGCGTATCCTTTAAATTCCGGTTTGAGTTTCATTTTTATCGAAAGGCGAATTTAACAAATTGTAGAGACGGATAATTATCCGTCTCTACCAAACGCTGTTCAACTTTTCAGCCAGTTTGTTGTTTAATGTTGAACAAACAAGTTAAACAAACCAAGAATGGATAGTAAAGAGTTGGCCCGTGATCATGAGATAGAGAATAAGGAATGGATAGATTCCATCGATTATATCATTCAAAATGAGGGCTATGAGCGTGCAAAAGAGATCCTCTTGCTGCTTCAGAGCCGGTCGCAGATGAAGGGGATCGATTTTACCTACCAGGGTAATACCCCCTATATCAACACGATTCCGGTAAGCAAAGAATCACCTTACCCGGGCAGCCGCGAAATGGAGCGGAAAATCAAGAGCCTTATCCGCTGGAATGCCATGGCGATTGTGGTCAGGGCAAACAAGGAATCTGAGGGGATCGGCGGACATATTTCCACCTATGCCTCCAGTGCTACACTTTATGAAGTGGGGTTCAACCATTTTTTCCGGGGAGGCGATGAAGGCCGGCGCCCGGACATGATCTATTTTCAGGGGCACGCATCGCCGGGAATCTATGCGCGATCCTTCATGGAAGGCCGCTTTACGGAGCAGGACCTGAAGAATTTCCGCCGCGAGTTGAACGAAGGCGGAGGATTGGCTTCTTATCCGCATCCCCGATCGATGAAAAATTACTGGCAATTTCCTACGGTATCGATGGGACTGGGACCGTTGACAGCAATATACCAGGCACGATTTAACCGATATCTGGAAGATAAAGGCCTGATACCCAAATCCGACCAAAAAGTATGGGCATTCCTCGGCGACGGAGAAATGGATGAGCCCGAATCGATGGGCGCACTTACGCTGGCCTCAAGAGAGGAACTCGACAACCTGATTTTCGTGGTCAACTGTAACCTTCAGCGTCTGGATGGTCCGGTCCGCGGAAACGGATCGATCGTTCAGGAGCTGGAATCGGCTTTTCACGGGGCCGGCTGGAACGTAATCAAGGTCATGCACGGCAAGGACTGGGATCCGTTGTTTGAGAAAGACTCAGAAGGATATCTGGCCAAAAGATTTGGCGAACTGGTCGACGGACAGCGTCAGAAATATATTGTTTCCACCGGAGATTTTATCCGCAAGGACTTCTTCGGAAAATATCCGCAGACACTTAAAATGGTGCAGAATTATTCCGATGAGCAACTGGTGAAACTGAGCCGCGGCGGACATGATCCACTGAAAGTATATAATGCCTATAAAGCGGCAGTAAATCATAAAGGCGCACCAACCGTCATCCTTACTTCAACCGTTAAGGGCTATGGAATGGGCGAGGCTGGCGAGGGGCGGAATATCACCCATCAGCAAAAGAAACTCAATGAAGAGGAATTGAAATATTTCCGCGGCCGGTTTGGAATTCCGGTATCGGACGACATTATTGCGAAGGCCCCGTTTTACAAACCTGCCGACGATAGTGAAGAGATAAAATACTTACTCGGACAGCGCCAGAAACTTGGCGGGTTCCTGCCAAAGCGCGTATCTGAAAAGGTCCGTTTTGAGATGCCCGATCACACGATTTTTGATGAATTCGGCAAAGATTCCGGCGGCAAAGAGGTAGCTACCACTATGGTAATGGTTCAGATACTGACCAAGCTGCTGAAAGATAAAAATGTAGGAAAACTGATTGTTCCGATTGTTCCCGATGAATCACGCACCTTCGGCATGGATTCCCTGTTCCGTCAGGTGGGTATCTATTCGCATAAGGGCCAGCTTTACGAGCCGGTGGATCGCGAAAGCCTCATGTATTACAAGGAAGCAGTGGATGGAGCCATACTGGAAGAGGGGATTAATGAGGCAGGATCGATGTCGTCGTTTATTGCGGCCGGCATCAGTCACTCCACCCATGGTGTGAATACCATTCCGTTCTTTATTTTCTATTCGATGTTCGGATTTCAGCGCGTTGGTGACCTCGTTTGGGCAGCAGGAGATGTACGTGCCAGAGGTTTCATGATCGGCGGAACATCGGGCCGAACCACACTTGCCGGGGAGGGTTTGCAGCATCAGGACGGCAACAGTCACCTGATGGCGCTCACCTATCCTGCCGTAAAAGCCTATGATCCTGCGTTTGCCTATGAACTGGCAATTATCGTGGAAGAGGGGATCAAGGAGATGTATGTTGATGGGCTTGACGTGATCTATTATATCACGATCATGAATGAAAAATATGCGATGCCGGCCAAGCCGCCATGCACCAAAGCACACATCCTTAAAGGAATGTATCAGTATCGGTATGAAGACAACAATATTCATAACCTGAACCTGCTGGGCAGCGGCGCGATACTCAATGAAGTCATCAGTGCAGCTGATATCCTGAAAAGCGATTACGATATACATCCGCATGTGTGGAGTGTCACCAGCTATAAAAATCTGTATGATGATGCCCGTGAAGTTGTGCGTTATAACACGCTGTTTGCCGGGAAGAAAAAAGAGAGCCACATACAATTTCTCCTGGGCAACCAGCCCGGACTGTTTGTTGCGGCAACGGATTACGTGAAAGCACTGCCGCTATCGGTGGCCACCTATTTTCCCGGGCCTTTTGTAGCATTGGGAACCGATGGTTTCGGGGTAAGTGAAACCCGCAAATCTTTAAGGGACCATTTCGAGGTGGATGCCAAACATATCGTCTGGACCACGCTCGTGCAACTACGTGATAATGGTAAGATTGAAGATTCAGTTCTTGACGGTGCGCGGGTTAAGCTGGGGATCAATTCCGATAAGCCAAATCCGGCAGCCATCTGACCGACTAACCGACAAACCAACCAACCAAACATGAAACAAGAGATTAAATTACCAGAGATAGCCGACAATGTGGTATCGGGATTTTTGTCACGCATACTGGTGAAAGTTGGCGATGTGATTGAAAAAGATCAGTCGATCATCGAGATGGAGACCGACAAGGCAGCCACTGATATTCCCTCACCGATCGGCGGAAAAATTGTGGACATTAAAGTGAATGCAGGTGATGAAGTGAGGGTGGGGCAGGTGATAATGGTTGTTGAGACGGAAGACGAGAGGACAGAAGACCTTAGACAGAAGAC
>CAILAQ010000723.1 GCA_903832165.1 uncultured Bacteroidota bacterium
CGAATACAAGCAATTTTTTGCTTGAACGCAACCGTGCGTTCCTGCAAAAAAAAATAGGAGTAAGCTGAAAATCCTAAAAAGAGTAAGCATTAGTTTAATCTGATTGATCATGAAAATTATCGATTACATTTTAAACGGTCCCGTCGTAGCCAATCCTGACAATACGATGCCTGCAGCCGTTTCAAATTGCACCGGTACCGGCGGACCCGGTACAATCCTTTCGGGGATCTTTCCAAATGCGCTCGATTTCGGGACCAACGGTAATATCCAGGCCACCTTAACTCCCTCCTCCATCCTCACCCAGAAATTTTGCTTAAGGGTTGTTTTTAAAATTGATACGCCCGTTGCCGGACGACAGAACCTGGTGGAGTCCACGTGTCTGCCCTTTTCCATGTTCATTGATACAGCAGGCGGCACCAACGATTTCAAATTGGTTGTATCTGTCGCTCCTACAGCCCACGGATGGAGCGGAACGACTTCCGAATTCTTTAAAGATCTTAAATTAAGCACGTGGTATACTGCTGATCTGGTTTATGACACAGACACTGTTGCTGTATTTATCGACGGTATCATTTTATCTGTACATGCTTTTCCTTTCGGATCCATCGCAACTTTTGCGGGAAACCAGTTATTCATTGGAACCTGGGTGGATGGGGCCAGAAATCATTTTAATGGAATAATGGCAGCTGTACAGTGGTTTAATGATGAAATACCGCCTGAACTGGAAACTCAGCTCGATGAACGGCGCAGCCACCCGGAATGGTTTCTGACTTATAAGCAGGAGGCCATCAAAAGTTATCTCAATTTCGGCTCCATGCTGGGAAAATACAATTACGACTACCAGGCAGGTGCTTATATGCAGCAATTTGATTCCGGCCTGATCATGTATAATGAGAGTGTAGGAGCTGCCTTTGAAATGCACGGTTCCATTTTTCAATATTATAAAACCACTGCCAACAAAAGTGAATTAGGTTACCTGGTCAGTGATGAAGGCAACACGACAAAACCCGGTGGACGCAAAAGTTTATTCAGAAAAGGAGGAATTTATTGGAGCCCTGCTACCGGCTCATTCCCGGTAACCGGCCAGATGTATATCGATTACGAACAGTTCGGCGAATCAGCTTTCATTGGATGGCCTGTGGCAGCTTCCAATCCCATCAGCAATGGAAAAGAACAGGTATTCCAGGGAGCCAGAATGTATTACAAAAATGGTTCTCCCAAGGCTTTTGAAGTTCACGGAGCCATTCTTGCAAAGTATCTTGCCACAGGGGGTGTTAATATTTGGGGTTACCCGGCTACCAATGAATCAGATATCCTGAATGGTGCCTCCATTGTTGGAAAATTCAATGACTTTGAAAACTGCACTATATATTGGACCAGCGGCACCGGTGCGTTTGAGGTTCATGGTGATATCCGCCAAAAATACAGAGATCTGAACGGCCCGATTGGCCAGATGGGATTTCCCACATCCGACGAAAGCGATATTCCCGGTAGTTCAGGCGGCTCAAGATATAATACCTTTCAGAATGGAAGTATATTATGGTTTGGCAGCTGGAATAACATGTTTGTATGCCAGTCCTTTAAAATTTTCCTGGGTGGGATTAATTCAAAGGAAAGCGAAGGCGCCTTTATGGGGCAGAACGATCTCTATTTAAATGCTACCATTCAGGATAACGGCTCCCAGATTTTCAGCCGGCGATTCCCGAATTCCGGAGATTTTGGCAATAACAATGTCATTGGCATCAATACCACGCTGGGTTCAGCATTCGTGGCAAACAGCCCAACCCGGATCATAAGACTCAACCTGGATATCTGGGACAGTGACGGGGGTGCACCTTTTGGACTCGGCGATGATCATCTTGGGTTTTACAGTAAGGAACTGAACATGGCCAATGCCTGGGGTATGGCCGAAAATAATGGCATTTACAATTCAGGAGCCTTTGATAAAATCAACTCCATTACCTGGTCGGTTCAACCGCAGGTGAATGAGAACCTGCTGACGACCTCCCAGAAATGGTGGGGTGTTCAAAACAGGGGAACGAATCCAATCACCTATCCACAGTATGCTGCAGCATTCCGCGATGTTGACAGCGATACCGAATGGTGGGATCTTACTGACTGGCTCGAAAAAGCCTTTTACGAATTAGTGGTTAAAGGGATTGCCGCCGGCGGCAATTGCTTTGGAATGTCAGTGGAAGGCATCTATGCCCTTAAACACAGAAGCCTTTTCAGTTTGCCGATCGACCGGTTTACCAATTGGGATACGGTGGTGAATGAATTTAATATCAAGCATCAGTATCAGGTTGGTGCTGCCGGGATCTGGTGGTTTGCAGGCCAGTTCCTTTCGGGCAACACGCACGATCCGGTAGATGTATTCAATAGTACCAGAGATGAATTTAACCGCGGAAGCAATCCCGTGATTTGCATCTCACAAAACTGGGATTTTTCCGGAAAACCACATTGCATTTTACCAGTGGCATGGGACAGCAGCACCAATCCCTGGCAGATAGCCATCTGCGATCCGAACTTCCCGAGTGATCCGGCTAACCCGGGAGCCATCATCACCAGAACCCTCTTCGTAGATCCTGTTGCAAATACTTTTTCCTATAATGGCGGCAATGTATACAGTGGCGGTGCATGGAGTGGCGGCCGTTTTCATTATATGCCCTATTCAGTTACCGGCGAAAGACCCAGAACCCCGATCTGGGATGCCATTCTGTTAATCCTTGCAGGTACTATTCTCATATTGGGATCTGATGCTGAAACTGTCAGTCTGGTTGATGAAAATGGCAACGACCTCGATGCCTTCGGAACAGACAGCACCAATCGGTTAAAGCAAAAAAAATCGTTAGATAATAAATTCGTTTCTGTAAAAGGTTTTGATTCAAAAACCAGACTGACAGCTGCTGATGCACTGATAAGGAAACCCGGCTTCAGACATAAGAGCAGGGGGATTCTTGCTTCAGAAATGTTTTTACGCACGGAGAAGGACAATCCCCGTTTCGATCGGGTTTTTCCAGGCTTGGAAGAACGTGCCAAATTCGGCGGCTTAACTGTGACTGAATTGTTGAATGATCGCAAAATTTCTGCTGCGGTGACCAGACATTTCACTGATCCTGCGGTGTTTGAAAATCTGAAAAACCGCAATATTACCCATCTGATTAACGACCGCAAATTAATGGAAGCCATCGATCCGGCAGCTGCAAGCTCATTGGCTGGCCTGGTGTCTTCCGGTTCAATCGGCAAGAATTTCAAGCACCTGCTTCGTGGTATCAATGATGGGCAGCTTGAATATGCAGTTAAAAATAAATTGAACGAGTTCCGTTTGCAGTCTGCAGTAAAAAGTGCCGAAATCAGCAGTATCGAGACTAAGGATCTTGGATCTTCAACGGCCGTCGTTAACATGATATGTAATGAAAACAAGACAGTGAAGCTGGAGATAAACAATAAGCTAGGGTTGGGTCCTGACAATCTCAAAATTACCATCGATAAAATTCCGGCGGCCATTGGCAAGGAATTAAGCCTTAGCATAAAACCAGGCCTCGCCGGTTTGGACATTCTCACGATCGGGGAAAAAGTTAATGCAACGGTAACTATTCAGGGCCAGGTTGGGGGTAAATCCTACAACACCAATTTTGGAGTTGATATTGAAGGAGGTATCCGCATCAGGCCTTCAACGGTTGTCAGCGGTAATGAATTGAAAGTTGGGAAAATTGAAAATCTGTTCGGACAGATGACAGATTCAAAAATGATTAAGGGAATCTAATTCTAAAATCCCGATTTTCAAAGCGCCAATACCGCATCAGCCTGACTAAAATTTGGCTGATGCGTATTGGTGCTTTTTCTATATTTGTCTGACACTTCAACGTATTTTCAGCAGAAATTCTATACAATGAAAACCAAATCTGTTCTCATCGCATTTCTGGCCTTGGTTCTCGCCAATACGGCACCCTGCCAGACTCCAAACTCAGCCTATTTCGCCAAAGGAGTGATTCACATCATCCCTTCCAGCCATCAGGATATCGCCTGGATGGACTCTCCGGCAAATTGCATGCTTGAAAGGGATACCATGATGATCGCTCCGGCCATCAAACTGATGGAAAAGAATCCCAAATATGTCTTCTCTGTAGAGCAGGTATTGAACCTCGAAGAGTTTCTTACCCTTCATCCTGATAAAAAGCCATTACTGGAGCAGTTAACACGCGAGGGCAAATTTGAATGGGGCGGCACCTATGTTCAACCCTATGAAAATATGTATTCCGGGGAGGCACTGATCCGTCAGACTTATTTCGGCCGCAAGTATCTCCACCAGATATTTCCCGGCTGCGATACCCGTATTTACTGGAATCCCGATGTTCCTTCGCGCTCGATACAGATGGCCCAGATACTGAAAAAATCAGGGATCGATTATATGTCGTTTAGCCGGGTAAGCGAAGGTTTCTACGACTGGAAAAGTCCGGATGGCACCGGCATTTTGTGCTATTCACCCGGGCATTATACCAATATGATCAACTTCCTGTTCAAAGATGGCATGAGCTCACTCAGAGATATCAATGAGGTTAATAAACTACTCAAAGTTAAATTCGATGAGCTGGCCAAGTATTATAAACTTCATAATATTCCCCCTCATATCTGTTTCATTCTTTCAACTGATGCCATTAAACCCGTTGATATGAATGATTTCATTGCTGCCTGGAACAAGGATATTGCCCCAAAGTATCATATGCCGGTCATGCAGTACTCGACCGTTAATTCTTTCATGTCGGAAATTGCCAAAGGCAAGCTTAAACTGGAGCCAACCATAGGCGAGCGGCCAAACGTATGGTTCTACAAAACCGGTCCGAGTCATCACCAGACCCTCGAAGCCGGACGGGACGCATGGAGATCTTTAACCGAAGCTGAAGAATTCTCGTCGTTCAATTCAATATTGAGAAAATCAACCGATCCGGGTCAGGCCAGCCGACTGCATGCCGCCTGGAAAGAGGCTATCTATCCCGATCACGGATGGGGCGGACAGCGTGGTGCGATCACCGACAGCACCTTCTTTGCCAAGTTTCTTTTCGCAGGAAAAGCAGCATCTGATATCAGAAATGCTTCAATGACTTCCATCAACCGGAATATCGGATTCAGGGACAAAGGATATCCGGTGGTGGTTTACAACACCTTATCGTGGCAGCGCTCCGACCTGGTAAAAGCCTCGTTCAATGCTTTGGGGAAATCATATGTATTTAATAAAACCGACCTGAATTTCAAACTGGTCGATCAGGAGGGGAATGAGATTCCAATTCAGGTGATCAGCCTTAAAACAGATAATCCGGAACCAGCCGAACGGTTCAATTTTCTTTTCCTGGCAAAAGATGTCCCGCCGATGGGTTATAAAACCTATTATCTTGTACTTAAGGACGCCAAGGATATCGACAACACCCTGAAAAAGGGATATCTCGAAACACCTTATTATACAGTAACTTTAGGAAAAGGTGGTATCAAGTCAATCATCGATAAAGACTTGAAAAAGGAATTGCTGAATACCGGCAAATTCCTTGGCGGCGAACTGTTTACCATGCGTTCAGTAGGTTATGGCGCCGGTGAATTCACTGAAATTCAGCAGCCCGATATGGAGGGATTTGCCAAACTCAGCGAAACCGATGCTAACTGGAATTGCGTTGAATCGGGCAAAGTTCGGTCGGTATGGGAAACATCCCAGGCTTTCAGTCATTGCACTGCAAGGGTGCGCGTTATATTGTATAAGGATATCAAGCGTATCGATCTGGAAACAGATTTACTGGGTTGGGATGGAACTATTTACCGTGAGTTCAGGCTGGCATTTCCGCTGAACATGAAAAACGGAAAAGTGGTTTACGAAGGGACGATGTGTGCCGTGGAAGTCAACAAGGATGAACCAAAGGGCGCCGCGGGGTTTTCCTATCCCGGAGTGGATTACAATCAGCCATACAACCTCGTCAGACCCCGCGAAATACAGAATTGGTTTGCGGGCTATGACTCAACAGGGGTAGTTATGATTACTTCAGACGTTATGGGCTTCGATTATATTGACCCCACAACAAATCCGGTTGATTATCCGATGCTGCAGCCGGTGCTGCTGGCCAGCCGTCGCAGCTGCCACTGGCTTGGCAACTGGTTCCTCGATCCGGGCGATCATTATTATCATTTCTCGATCACCTCCGGCAAGGGGGACTGGCGGAACACCTATCATGAAGGTACGGCTGCCAGTCAACCGCTGATTGCCATATGCGGCGATGCGGTGAAAAAATCGGAAGGACTTCCGGAAACTTATGGGTTCCTCAAAATTGATCGGAAAAACGTCATCGTCAGCACTGTAAAAAAGGCCGATGATGATAACAATTACATTATCAGGCTATATGAAATGGAAGGCAAGGACACCCAGGTTACTGTGACATTCCCGTTCCCTGTTAAAAAAGCCTGGAAAACGGATATGATCGAGGAGAATCCTGTGGAAATTCCGGTGGTAAATAATTCACTCGTCCTTACAGTGGGTCATAATGCCATCGAAACCTATAAAATCTCCACTACTCTTTGAAAATAAAATAGACGGCCAGAATTAAGAAAAAGAATCCAATCAGGTGATTGGTTTTAAGTGGTTCGTTTTTGAAGAAGGCTACTCCCCACGACATGAGGATGATTGCAAACAAGGGTAGTGTCTGAAACCACTTGAATTCACGCAGTTTCAGCTGCCATTACCACGCAAACGTCATGAAGGTATTAGAGAATACCAACAATAATATCGTCCAGATTCCTTTCATTATCTAAAAGACTTTTAAGAAATTCTCTCGCCAAGCCGCAAAGTCGCCAAAAAATTCCTACACTTCGCGTCTTTGCGTCTTTGCGTGAAAATTTCTTTAATTGACCTTGCCTACCCAGCCACCACCCGGAGCCAGATGAATCTTCAGTTTGGTGCTGCTGGTAACCTTTACAGTTTTCATTTTGTAATCGATCGCGCGAATATCTGCATTTACTCCATCTTCAATATGTTGGAGCGTAAACGTTCCTTCCGGCAAAAAGCTGAAATCCAGGGTAAAATCCCTTGGGGTCCAGTCGGTGGTGGCTGCTACGTACCAATCCTTTCCACTGCGTCGTCCCATCACAATATAATCGCCCATTTTAGCATCAAAAACTCGGGTTTCGTCCCAGGTGGTCGGAATGCTTAAAAGAAAGCGGGTACATTCAGGTTCGCGCTCGTAATCTGACGGTGCATCAGGAATCATCTGCATCGGGCTCATCGTGGTCACGGCCATGGCAATAAAATGCGCTCGGGTACCCATCCCCATTGGGTAATCACCCACTACACGGAAATCCTTTTTAACCACATTATTGAAAGTGCCGGGTATGTAATCCATCGGTCCGGCGACATTCCTCAAAAATGGCAATGTATTGTGATGATCCGGCGTATCCCATTCGGAACAGCCGGAAAATTCAAATTCGATGAGCCCCTCCTGGGTAAGGAGATTCGGGTAGGTGCGCCGCAACCCGGTGGATTTGCAGGTGCCATGAAAATTAACGACCATATGCCGCCTGGCCGTTTCCTGCAGGACCTTTTCGTACCAGCTCATCATCAGCTGATCGTCCCGGTTCATAAAATCGACCTTGATTCCGGCAACACCCCATTTTTCATACAAATTCAGCGCTTCCGTCATTTGTCTGTCCAGGGTGGAAGAAGCCAGCCAGAGAAGAATTTTTACATTTTTCTGTTTCGCATAGGCCATCACCTGTTCCATATCTAAACCCTTCCTGATTTTCAGGATGTTCCCCAGATCCGACCAGCCATCATCAAACAGAAAATAAGTGATGCCATATTTTGCACAAAAATCGATGAAATACTTTGCCGTTTCTGTATTGATATCAGCCTTGAAATCCACCCCGAAAATATTCCGGCGTGCCCACCAGTCAAGGATTACCCAACCAGGCCTGATCCACGAAGGATCGATAACGCAAGGATCAGCAAGCAGATATACCAGCTGATTCGTGATCAGGTCGCCATCCTTTTCAGAAATTCCTATGATTCTCCATGGCAGGGTTCGGGTTCCCTTGGTTTTTGCGAGGTATGGTGCATGCTCCAAAACTTCGGTCTGACCGTAAGGGCTCCCATCGCCTTTCATTTTGAGTGGATATCCCGGGAAAATACTTTTTATTGTATTCCCGGCTGATTTTTCCAACCACATACCCGGATAATCCCTTACGTTCGATTCGCCAAACCATAAACCGGTACCATCCGATTTATGCACGAGCACCGGGAGGAAATAGTGATCGCCTGACTTTAGAGTGCCTATAGTTTTATATAAATAGGGAGTTTCATAGGCAGAATAGAAATTATTTTCCAGGGCCAGGCAAACAGAATCGTTGCTATCAAACCGGTAGCCTCCAGGTTCATTTTCGATCACGACATTACCCGGTTTATTCAGGACAAATCGATAGGCAAATCCATTATTATACATCCGGAATTCAAGATTGTAATCCGATTTGAACATCAGTTTCAGCTCCTGATATTTATCGCTGATCAGGCTGGATTTTTCCTGAATCTCGGGCTTGACCATCTTATCGACATTACTCACCAGGCTCTTTATTATCTCAGGATTTTTACCCGCGCAGAAACCCCCGGCCAATTGCACACCAAAGGCCTCACCGGATACCAGGCTGACTCCGTTGCGATACAATTCAAAATGTATCAGGCTGTCAACTCTGATAATAGCTTTCAGTTTCTGGTCAGGCGACAGAATCGGATATTCCCGGGTTTTGAACGTTGCTGAAAATGCAGGAGCCAATGCCAGCATTAACGCACAGAACAGAAAAGCCTTTTTCATGAGCATGTGTTTATGGGATTGATGAAGTAAAGATAGAATTTCGGACTGCTTGTCCACCTTTTACATACATTTGGTAACCTGAAAACAAAAACTTATGAAAACCCGACTTGTTCAAACCAGTTTCCTGGTTCCGATTGCCGCCCTCATGGGATCATCAACCGCAACAATGGAAAAAGAGCGGCCGAATATCCTGTTTATTGCTGTTGATGACCTTCGTCCGGAACTGGGTTGTTATGGAAATGAATATGTGATCAGCCCGAATATCGACAGATTGGCCAGATCCGGGATGGTGTTCAGCAATGCCTATTGCCAGTCGGCCGTTTGCAACCCCTCGCGCGCCAGCCTGATGACCGGGCTCAGGCCGGATTCGCTGAAAGTATGGGACCTTAAAACCGAGATGCGAAGCGTTGCTCCAGCGGTGATGACTTTACCGCAATATCTGATACAGCAAGGGTATTTCACGACTACCGTCGGCAAGATATTCCACAATATTTTTCCCGACAGCCTCTCCTGGAGTGAGCCTGAAATGCACATTAAAGGATTCCCTTTTGATCCGGATGCAGTATATTTCAGCGATGAGAATCTTGCGCTGATGGAAAAGCGGAAGCGCCAGGCTATTGCCAACGGGAATGAAAAAAAATTCATTGATAAGTTAGGGGTATGGTATCTCAAGGCTAAGGTTACCGAATGCGTGGACGCACCCGATAATGCTTATTACGATGGTGCCCAGACTGACTATGCTGTTGAAAAACTAAAAGAACTTAAAAAGGGCAAAAAGCCATTTTTCTTTGCCATTGGCTATTACCGGCCGCACCTGCCATTCAATGCCCCGAAGAAATACTGGGATTTGTATGACAGGACAAAGATCCCGATGGCCACCAATCCTTATCTGCCTGCAAATATGCCATCCATGGCCATCAGTAATAATCAGGAAGTGAAAGGCTACATAGACTGCCGCACTCTGCCAACAGCACTTAACGGAGCACTTTCCGAGGACACCGCGCGGCTCTTGAAACACGGATATTATGCATCGGTGAGCTATACAGATGCACAGGTAGGACGACTGCTTGATGCACTGGAGAAGGAGGGACTGACCAAGAATACTATCATTGTACTCTGGGGCGATCATGGCTGGAAACTGGGTGAGCACCGGAGTTGGGCCAAAATGACCAATTTCGAGATCGACACACATGCCCCTTTGATCATCAGCGTTCCCGGAATGAAAACCAAGGGAAAATCAACGCATAAACTGGTCGAATTCGTTGATATTTATCCTTCGTTATGCGAGTTGGCAGGATTGCCTGTTCCACATGGATTGGCCGGGAAAAGCACCGTTCCACTTTTAAATAATCCGGAAGCTTCGTGGAAACCTGCTGCTTACAGCCAGTACCTTCGCGAAGGCGGATGGCGCGGTCCCGACGGGATCACATACATGGGATATACGGTAAGGACTGAACAATTCCGGTATGTTGAGTGGTACAACTGGGATACTCATGAACTCGCAGCCAAAGAGCTTTACGATCATCGGACTGATCATGAGGAAAATAGCAATATAGCAGTAGATTCGGCATTTGCAGGCCAGGTTACAGATATGGCCGGGCAATTGCGAAAAGGGTTTAAACTCAAGTGAAATAAGATTTTCTCGCAAAGACGCAAAGGCGCTAAATAGTAGCAACAAATTGCGTCTTAGCGGCTTTGCGAGCACGACACTACACCCAGCTCATTCAACACCTCGGCAATGGCAAAAACAAGATCATGTACATCTTCGACATACAACTTTCCGATATTTCCAATCCGGAAAGCATTGACCTTTGTTAATTTACCCGGATAAATAACAAATCCGCGCTCATTTAGCTTATTATAAAATATCTCGAAGTCAAAAGCAGGATCTAAAGGCCGCAAAAAAGTTGTGATGATGTATCCCTGCAACTCTTCGGACAAATACTCTTCAAAACCCAGTCGGCGCATGCCGTTTATCAGCGTTTGATAATTATTGAAATAACGATGTGATCTTCCCTCAACTCCGCCTTCTTCCATCAACTCGATAAGCGCCTGATGAAAGGCAAGAATAACCTGAACGGGCGGAGTAAACCTAAATTGGCTGTCTTTTTCCAGCCCTTTCCATTGACTATATAAATCCAATGATAAGGTTCGGGCCTGATCAGCACACTTTTCCATGGATTCTTTGCAGCATATTACAAAGGAAAATCCAGGAACACCTTCGATGCATTTATTTGATGAGGAGATCAGGTAATTAATGCCTGCCTTTTTAAAATCAACCGGAACTGCCCCAAAACTGCTCATCGCATCCACGATAAACTCCTTACCATGTTTTTGAACTATTTCGCCAATTGCATTTAAATCATTCATTATCCCGGTGGTGGTTTCGCAATGGACCACCGCTACATGTGTAATTCGGGTTTCATCCGTCAATATTCTATCCACATCCGCAGGAACCGGCAATTCATCTTCCTCGTAACGTAAAGTAGTTGTGAGTATCCCATGAATAGCCGCAATTTTGGCCATCCTTTCTCCATAGGCTCCATTAATAATGAGTAATAATTCACCGTCATAGGGTATTACGGTTGACAAAACGGATTCAATACCGAAAGTACCGGAACCCTGCATAATAACGGCTTCATAACCTTGATCTTTAGATACTCCGGCAAGTTCAAGGAGCATCTGACGGGTGTTTGCCACCACCTTAATAAATTCTGTATCGCGTGATCCCAGATCACGCGTCATAGCCATTTTGACCGAATCAGAAGTGGTCAGTGGACCCGGAGTAAAAAGTTTTTTATCCATTTGAATTTGAAATTTTCAGGGACGTTCTCCATTAGCAATCCGCAGGCTGATTTTCTCGAGCACCGGAAGACATTGCCATACCCCATCAATGACGTAATGGGCACCAGCCTTGAGCAGAATATCTTCAGCAGCCTTGACCATTTGAGTCCTGACTTTCGGATCGAGCTTTTCCACTTCAGATTCAGAGAGTCCGACTTCATTACCGGAAAGAGTACAGCCAATGGTCCACATACCTGCATTAATGCCCTCCTTCATATCTGCAACAGTATCGCCAATTTTCACCATTTCCGACATAGGCCAGACATACATTCGCTGGGCATTCAGAAAGCAGCCCCAGGGTGCAGGCCGACCTTGCGGCACCTCTGATGAGGATACAATACAATCAGGAGTAAAACCCTGTTCAAGTGCCTTTGGAATAACAGACTCCATCATCGATTCAGTATAACCAGTAGTGGAACCTATCAGTATCCCCATTTCACGCAACTCATGTATAACCTCCCTGACGCCGGGTATAATGTTCGAATATTCTCCGACGATTTTACCCAATTCGGGTTCCAGCAAGGCATATAGATCATTTACATCGTTCTCATCAGGATACTTACTATACAGACTTTTCCATTGCTCACGGATCCGGTCAATCCCGATAAGTTTTCGCACATGATCCTTCTTTGCCATACCCATTGGGCCCCTGGCTTCCTGAACAGACAGGTCGATGCCTTTTCCTTTGAATATTTCGACAAAAACAATGGTAGGAGCCATACAGCCATAATCAACTAATGTACCTGCCCAATCGAAGATGACAGCTTTAATCATAGTTCTGGAATTAGTGATATTTTCTTTTTATATTTTAAATTAAAATAACCCAGCGAGACAATAATAAGTACCGCCCCTGACAATGCCAATCCATAGGAAGTGGTCATCAGGAAATTGAACCAACTCAGCTCCTTATTGTGGAAATTCTTAAAAATTAATGTACCCACACTTCCCAGATAGCCGAAAGAATCGGAAATATATATGAAAAAACCGGCATTTGCGGCAGAACCAAAAGCGGCAATTAACCTGTCATATAAAAAGCAATTAAATGGCAGATAGCCCAGATAAGTGCCCAATCCGAGTAAAATCATCCATACAACAGGACTGATCAGGCCGATTTTAAGGGCAAAGGAGCTGAGCCCGATCAGGATAAATCCCGAAAGAATAATATAGTTATTAGCCCTTAAGGCCTTTCCATTATCCTTGATCAGCATCAGAGCGCTCATGACTCCAAAAACGACCAGTGCAATAGGCAGTTCCGACCAGGTAAAAATCATTGAGTTACCTGTTATCCCGATAGAGCTCCAGATTTCAGGTGCGAAATTATCCCGCAGATCCCGGAAAATGGTAAGAAGCACATAAGCAATTGTCAGCAAAATCAATCCGGGAGCAAATTCCCTGAATATTTTTTTTCTCTGCAACCTGTCCATGGGAACTCGCCTGGTTCTTTGAGCAATATCCTCGGCAGTGGGCTCAGGCGTTTTATCCAGGAACCAAACAAGAATGACCAGAGGGATAAAGAATAGAAGGCCGGTAATCCAGGGCATCTGGAAATCGGTTAAATTGTAATTTTTCATCAAAGCCTTACCGATACTTTTAACAAAACCGGATGAAACTATAAAGCTAATACTCAATATTGTACCAAGAATCTCCGTAGTCCTTCTCCCTTCCAGATAGGCAAATACCAATCCCCAGATCATACCCAGAGGCAGTCCGTTCAGGAAAATAAAGAAAAGGTTGTAAGGAGCCGGGATGATATTGAAAAGAATCAGTGAGGTCTCCGCGATACCGGTAAGGATAACAATTGAAACAGCACGCCTTGAGCGTCCCATCTCAGAAATGAATTTGATCCCCGCAAATTTTGACAGGGCATATCCGATAACCTGCGAAATGACCAGGATTGCTTTATAATCCATGCCTGCCAAAGTCATACCATGAAATTCAGCAACCGTAAAAGGCTTCCGGATGCCATACATACAGGCATAAGTCATAAATGCCAGTATCCCAATATACAAGGTAGAGACCGTGCTGTTCTGCCTGCTCAGCCAAACCGTTATCGGATGTTTTTGCGACATTGTATTTTATTAAAAATTTTCAAGTGAGAGGGCAAGAATCGACAGGGCCTTTTGCAGCTCCTTCCTGCTGACGGTAAGTGCCGGTGATAACTGGATGACATTCCCCTGTGATACTTTAAAACTCAGTCCTCCCCGCATACAATCGTACATGAAAGCCTCGGCTTCTGCCGATGCCTTTTCTTTGGTTTCGCGGTCTTTTACCAGTTCGATGGCCCAAAGGAGGCCAATACCCCTGACATCGCCGATAATCGGGAATTTATCTTTTAAATGGTTCAGCTCCTCTTTAATCCACAGGCCATCCTGAATGACTTTTTCGAAAATATTTTCCTTTTCCAGAAACTCAATGGTTGCCAGTGCAGCCACACTTCCAAGCGGGCTTTTCTCATGAGTGTAATGCCCAAGAGAAATATCCTGAGCCACATTATACTTATCTCGGGTTACCATAGCGGCAAATGGAATAATACCTCCGCCCAGTCCCTTACCCAGGCATAAAATATCGGGTTCGATATCAAAATGCTCAAAAGCAAACATTTTACCGGTTCGCCCCAGCGCGATAGGTATTTCATCGAGGATCAGGAGCACTCCATATTTATCACAGATCTCACGGATTCTTTGCCAATAGGCTTTTGAGGGAACCTGCACATCCGTATTTCGAATGGTTTCGGCAATAAATGCCCCGATATCACCCTCCTTTCGGATAACATATTCCAGATAATCAGCATGAGTATGCGGATCATGACCATTCCCACCAAGAATATTCCGGTAACTATCCGGTGGTGGAATGTGGATAACGCCGGGCATCATGGGTCCCATATGCTTTTTAAAATCGGACTCTCCACCAACAGAAATAGCATCGAGTGAGGCTCCATGAAAAGAATCCCAATGTGAAATCACCTTGTGTTTTCCGGTTACCACCCGCGCCAGTTTAATTGCCATTCCGATAGCAGAAGTACCAGCCGGAGTAAAAAGGCTTCGGTTTAGATCTCCTGGCAACAAATCTGCCAGTTTCTTTGCCAGATTTACGGCAGGCTGATTGGTATACCTTCGAGGAGAAAATGGCAATTTTTGCAATTGCTCATTTATTCTTTTGACGACATAATCATTACCATAACCTGCCTGGTGTACGTTATTTCCATGGAAATCGAGTAATGTCCGACCCGAAACAGTGGCAATTTCACAGCCGTTGCATTCTTGCAGAACATCCAAACACGGACTTGACATAGATTGGTGCAAAAAATATCTGGCATCATCAGCAAGAATTTGCTGTGTGAGAAGATCTGTATGCTGACTATCCCACTTCAGTCGCTCACCTGATATATTCACATCACCCTCAACATGTACGTTGTTATCATTCATAGAAGAATACTATTTAAGGGTCACTTTCAGATTTCTACCAGTGCCTATAAACAGGTTGGTAACTGTCAGATCCTTAAAATCGTCCGGTTTAAGTTGCAGTATGACAGAAGCATTTGACGGTATGAATATCTTTGCACCTTCCTTTGTTATGAGATCAAAAGGTACTGTTGAGCTATTGCCAATTTCATAAGATTTAGTTTTCCCATCACCTTCAGATCCCACAGACACTATTTTTACAGAGGCTTTTATTATTGCCGCAAGGAATTCTCCATTTCCGGCAAGCTTATTATCGAAATAAGCTACGGTACGGTTCGCGAACATAGCCTCCTTAAGCGAAGCAAGGCTCCGGTCTTTGGCAAAAACCAGCGTCATTGGACGATGGCCCTTTTCAAGGTCATATGCCATCGCGGTAATATCATGGATATCCGAGTTACAGATTACTGCCATTTTTCGATTGAGGCACCAATCGAGTACGATCGGGTAATACTCTACTTCATTAAAGACTTCTACACCATTGATCAAGCCCTTTTCGAACAGTTCCTGATGCATTGGCATCCAGAGGCAGGTGTCGGGTTGCTGAGCTTTCCAGCCCGGATGGTTCCAGATTATGAAAGCACCCTGTTTTTTTGCTGCCATAAGCGCATCGAGCGCTACCGGAACATCCAGCGGATTTGTATCTTCCAGAAAAAGCGCATTCAAATGCCCGGGGGGCATTCCCCTGGTTATTTCGCCAGCATGGACGAGTAGAATATTTTTTTCCTTTGCTGCTTCTAGGGCAATTTCATAGGAGGCATTGTGGTCACCTGAAACATACTTTTTCGAAGGTTGGTTCTCAATATGGTCAGTAATAGCTATGGCATCAAGCCCCTCCTCCCAGGCTTCTTCCACCCTTACGGTTGGCCATACAACACCATCTGAAAAAACAGTATGCATGTGAAAATCACATTTCAATGTCTTAAACCCCATAATATCAGGGATCCTTATCTCTTTGCGATCCGGGGATTTCAGCATTTTGGAATACTGAATATTATTTACGTTTTGCTGAGCTGCCAACGTTCCGCTGAGTAATGTAAGAGAAAAAAGGTATAATAATTTCATTTTGATTTTGATTTTTAACCACTGGTTTTCTTTGACCGGGCAGCTGCGCAGTTGGCCAGATGTATGGGGCTATAAGGATCAATGCTCCCAAAACGATTATGCCGGTATGGTTCAAAGTTGAAAGGATTGGGATGATTTCCTGCTAATCTCGAAATGCCAAGACCAACACCTCCGGCGATTGATATTCCGGCGCCCGCACAGCCTGTCGCAAGCAAAATGCCGTCTATCCCATCTACCTCTCCTAGCACAAACTGGTTATCAGGCGTATAACCCGAAAAACCAGCCACATAACTTTTAATGCCTACCTTATCAAACCCCGGGAAAAAGGGTGAAAATTTTCTCCATCCTTCCTCCAGATCTTGCCAGCCATTGTCATTACTGAACTTATATGAATTAATATCATCCGGCAAAGTCTTTGGATCAGCGTAAACAGACTTAGCTTCCCTTACACCGAAAAGTAAGGAATTACCTTGCGGCCGTGCATAGAAATTCGCTGCCGGGATCAGAACGGTAGGGGAGGAAACGGGAAATTGCGACTCAGAATGATCCGTTATCCAGTATTGACTGCGTACCGGAGCAAATGGCAAACCTATACCCATATTATAGGCAAGATTTATCGACCAGATTCCGGCAGACAAAACAACTTTATCTGCAGAATGGACACCTTTGTTCGTTCTGATACCTGTAACTTGATTCCCATATTTCAGTAGCTCTGAAACTTCTGTGTTTCTTACAAACTTAACCCCGATTATTCTGGCGGCAGTGGCAAAGGCCATCCCCAAAAGATAAGAATCCGTAATCGCTTCGCCGGGAATAAATGCAATCTTTTCGGCTGAATCAGCATCAAGCCAGGGTGCCATTTTCGCAGCTTCAGAGGCAGAGATATATTCAGAGCCAATGCCAAAACCGGAAGCCTTTCCCAACATTGCAGCAAGAGCCTTGGATTCCTCAGAATTAGAAGCCAGATGTAATGCTCCGTTATAACTGACCGGCAGCCGATCTCCCGTAATATTTTCCAGTTCAGCAATTACCCGATAAGTTTCAATCGACAATGGAATTACATGGCTATAAGGCCGAACCCTCGATAAAAGTGCCGCAGCCCTGGAAGTGTTACCTGAACACAACTCACCACGCTCATACACAACAACCTCCTTGTCAGGATTCTCCTTCTTATAATAATAGGCTATTGCTGAACCAAAAATTCCGCCTCCGACAATAATCAGAGATGTGATATTATAAGAAGGATGCGACATCAGAGCGAATTAAATCTTTCGAAAATACAAATAAAAA
>CAILAQ010000724.1 GCA_903832165.1 uncultured Bacteroidota bacterium
ACGATGTTCTGGTGGCTCTCAGCGAAGAGAGTTTTTTTATTCCGATATATAACTGGCATACGGAGAGGGGCATGCTCTATGGTTGCGATCATGGCGGCAGGGGACTCGATGTTACGGAATTCGGCGATTATTTCCGGGCTCAGCGATGGATGTCGGGTCCCGGATGCGACCAGCCGGCACTTTCGCGGAATATCAATAAAGATAAAGTTGCCAGCTCAATAGCCCATTTATATGAGCGCCCGCGCACGTGGCTCGAAGGTTACCACAGCAGCGGGTGGGGGACCAGCAGTGCCCAGCTCGCCAACGCTACTTTTACAAATTTTGCGATGGGGCAAAATCTCCTCAGCCTGCACGGTCTCTATTATTCCACGCATGGAGGCTGGTGGGAATGGGCTCCTCCGGATAATCATTTTCGTCAGCCTTACTGGGCAAACATGGGTGATTTCCTGAAATGCACCGAAAGGCTCAGTTACCTGCTTAGTCAGGGGGTTCATCAGTGCGATGTGGCCATTCTTTATCCGGTTACGCCGATGGTGGCGGGCATGAAGGGAAACGAAGCAGTTTCCACGGCCTTTGCCGCCGGGGAAAACCTCTATAAATCAGGAATTGATTATGATTTCATCGATTTTGAATCCCTGAACAGGTCAAAGATTAAGGATGGCGAATTACAGGTGAGCGGTGAAAAATATAAAGTCCTGATATTACCTTCGATGAGTGCCATCCGCTTCGCTACCCTGGAAAAAGTGTTGAGCTTCTACCAGGCCGGAGGTATAGTTATTGCTATCGGTGCGTTGCCCGAAGCCAGTGAGCGGATCGGCCGGGATGATCAGGAAATCAAATCGATCAACTCAAAAATATTCCAAACGGATAACGGGCCCGGAATTCATCTGGATAAACCTGACAGTATCGCTGATCAGGTCCGGCATCTGCTAACACTGGATTTCAAGGTTGAATCAGCTGTATCACAGCCTTATATCCTCCATAGAAAAGCCGGCCAGCGTGATATTTATTATGTATATGGAGTGCCGAAGGATTCGGTTTGCTTTTTCAGGTGCACCGGAAGTGTTGAGCTTTGGAATCCCTGGACAGGAACTTCAAAACCTTTGCCGGTCATCAGCTTTAATAATACAGGCACAAAAATTAAGATGCCACTCGATAAAACGGAACCGCAACTCATCGTATTCGGTCCTGGCGAGCCGGTTATTGAGTCGGATGATGATCATATGAAATCAAAGATTGAGGTTTTACTGGTAGGTGACTGGGAATTTGAGTTGAAGCCTACTCTTGATAACCGCTGGGGCGATTACCGGCAGCCGGCTTATTCGGGATTTGTTGCCACCGATGCAAATTCGATCCTTTTTAAGACGGAAATTTCCCCGGATCCTGGCTGGCAGGCTCAAGCCCTTGATGACAGCCAATGGAATAAAATTCAGGCTTCCTACGGGCCTCAATTCTGGAAACTGGGACCATTTCCTGATTCCATCAATTCACTTTTGCCGGAATCCATGCTTAAGGGTCTTAAATCAGTTGATCCTGCCAAACCGGTTACGATTGCCGGAAAAAAATATTTTTGGACACCGTATGAGTTTTCATGGCGGTGGGGACTAAAGGAAAATCCGGGCAGACAAGGTTATCATGGGTTAAAAGAACTGGTTCATGATGATATTTTTCAATTCGGGACAGCGGTCAGGGATTGGCCGGGTGCGCCGAGGCCACGGATTGAGCCGGACAAAGAGGGGGTAATCTGTTTTCTTTGGTCTGCTGTTGTTTCCGCCAGTGACCAGCCTGCGAAAATTCTGAAAGGCGGAATTCTGCCTTCAGGAATCTGGGCCAATGGCAAGCCGGTGGATTTATCTGAAGAAACCGTGGGCCTCCGGCAGGGAGCTAATCCCGTTCTGCTGAAATATGCTGCATCAGGAACCGGTTATCTGGTCTTTACTGCCAGTGAAAGTGTTACCCGCAGTAGCCCGACGATTCCGCTCGCTACTACCTGGTATGCCGATCCCCCGATCTTGCCATTTGACCTCACGCCGGAAACCCTTAACCCGGTTGGCTGGTACCGTTTCAAGGCGCCTCCCGGCCTTCAGTCAGTTGATATCGCTTCAAACAGACCGCCTCAGATCTGGGTGAACGGGAAAGAAATCCAGGTCAGGAATTTCAAACCCATGGCAGGAGTATTGTCAGATTCTCTGCAAAAAGCCTGGAGAGCCGAGCTTCCTGCAACTGTTTCAGCTTCTTCCCAGGTAGCAGTGAGGATGAGGATGGATCGGGGATATTACGGTGGCGCAGCCTTGCCGGAACCTGTTCGCCTCAATTGCGGAAAAGGGATGATAAAGCAAGGCGATCTGTTCGAAAATGAAAGTCTCAGGACCTATTCCGGCGGCATGTGGTACCGGAAAACAATTGTTATAACCCCGGGTCAGGCAGGGTCTGAGAGCCTGGTGCTGGATCTTGGGGATGTGGTGTCATCGGCTGAAGTTGTCATAAACGGCAAATCTGCCGGAAAGAGATTGTCGCCTCCGTGGAAATTCGATCTCACCGGGTTGGTGAAACCAGGAGAAAACAGACTTGAGGTATTGATTTATAATACTTTAGGTAATTTTTACCTGACTACGCCAAGCAAATACATCGGATCAACCAAATCAGGCCTTATCGGACCGGTCAGGTTGTTAACAGTGTCAGATTAACTTGAGAACCTGCCTTATTCTTTAACCAGCCTTTCAACAAAAACTTTATTTGAGGTAACCAGGCGAACAAAGTAAATTCCCGGTGAGAAATCTTTTACCGGTACCGGTATCCTGAGGTTCCCTGATTGGGCGGGTACTGATTTGGAGAATATTTCCTGACCGATAGAGTTGATCACCTGAATATCAGTTTTGGAGATTGTACCGGCATTGAATTCAATCCATACCATCTCAGAAGCAGGATTCGGGAAGATATTGAGCTGAGTATTCAATTCCAGCGGCCCGGTTCCGGTCAGGAGCTGAACCTCTCCTTCCACGGCATTAATGATAGGCCTCTTAAGAATATCAGTATCCCATTGCTGCATCATTCCAACCACGTGTACATTTTTCATGTTCCATTTTGCATCTGCCTTCAGGGTCTGGCTGTAAACATATCTTTCACCGCGTTTTACTGTGGCAGGAATAACCCCCGTTTGTCCCCAGGATCCGCCCAGCATTTTTCTGACCACGTGATGATGCTTATAACCGGGAATAGGATCACCGGCGCCCTGTAATGACTGATAGGGAGGGGAGGCTCCACCATTAAAGAAATTTCTTTGATCCCACGATGAACCGGTTCCATACAGGCTGTCTTCCAGGATGTAGCAGTTCATCCGGTAGCTTGCCGTCATGTCAAATACAAAATCAGCAACCACATCGATCTTCCAGTTGCGCGTAGAGGGATCATAGTAATTATATACGTTCAGGTCAACCGGAGTGAATTTGTTATCCAGATTTCCCAGCAGATTCTGCCAATCCTCCGGGGCAAATGTGATACCGGCATCCATCAGGGATTTTTTGCGGTCGACAAACCCCGTTGGAACTCCGGTAACGTAGGTATTGGTAAAAGTCTGCGATTCCGTAATCGCCATTCCATCGCCTGTGTGTATAGCGGTAAAAATGGTATTGGGATAAGCCGGACGAACGTTGGTGTTGTAAATGATCGGAGCCCTGGGGCAGTATCCGCACCACGCGCCGGTAATTTCCTCTATCAGAATATGTTTTTCGGGATATTTCGCAATCACCTGAATCGTTTGCGTGAGCGTGTCGTTCGCATGATTCTGGTCTTCAACTCCATTAGGCAGAGAGGTCCAGGCTTTTATTACCAGTTTACCCTCAGTGTTTAAGGTGATGTTTTCGGATGCAGTGAATGGCCATGTTTGATTACGGCTGACGCTTAAGCCGGTTTTAGCCAGCTGAATAACCGGTCCGTTATTTAATTTCCAGTTGATCATAACACTTTTGAGGGTATCGAGGCCGGAATTCTTAAATACGCCCGTTAATAGTATGGACTGATATTCTGAGTAGGCAGGGACAAGAAGCTTGTACATCGAAGCATCTTTTGCCAGGGTTTGGGCATTCAGGTTAAAGATAGAACCTAAAAAAAGCATGATGATCGTCAGGCTGCGTTTCATAGAATTGTTGATTTGGTTGAGCTTTGCCAAAGCTAGGAAAAGTATGCCTACATCCAACCCGATGTGTTGTGAAAATTAGCAATTGAGCTGCCTGGAGGTACCAGTTCGTCACAGGCTTTCATCATTTCGGCAGAAGTTTTCATTTCAAGAACCGGCAGAAAATGTTCCAGTTGCTCAATGGTCCTGGGTCCGATCAGAGGGGCCGTGATTCCAGGCCGGTCTCTGATCCATAGCAGGGCCATTTGTGCCGGTGAATATCCAAGTTCCTCAGCCAGCCTGACAAATTGCAGACCGGCGTTTATGGCTGGCATGGTTACCCTTTCCGCATATATACCCCCGCGAAGCACCGCCCTAGAATCAGCAGGCAAACTTCCTGTATCCTTGTAGCGTCCGGTAAGCATGCCCATGGCAAGTGGCGACCAGGTGATCAATCCGAGCCCGTGGGCAAGGCACATCGGAATAAGCTCATTTTCAATTCTGCGATCCAGCAGATTATAGGGCGGCTGTTCCGAAACAAACCGTGCATATCCTTTTGTTTCGCTGATCATCAGGCCTTCCATGACTCTCCAGGCCGGGGCGGTTGAACTTCCGATAAAGCGCACTTTGCCCTGGGTGACCAGATCGTTGAGCGCCGACAGGGTCTCCTCATGGGGTATGGAAAAGTCGGGGCGATGAAGCTGGTAAAGGTCTATATAATCTGTTTGCAATCTTTTTAATGAATCTTCACAGGCTTTAATCAGGTGAGCCCTTGAATTTCCGCGGTCGTTCGGTCCCGGTCCGGTGGGGTAGTAAGCCTTTGTAGCTATCAGTACCTCATTTCTCCTGCCATTCTCTTTAAGGGCCTTGCCGATGATCCGTTCGCATTCACCCTTTGCATAACTGTTGCTGGTATCGATCAGATTAATGCCTGAATTGATCGCCCTGTTTATTATGGCAATCGATTCAGATTCCGGGGTTGGATTCGCAAAATTGTCGGTTCCCAAAACCAGGGGAGAAATCTTTACGCCGGTGCGGCCAAATATTCGGTATTCCATTTACCAAATATGCCAATATTTTCAGTGGATTGGTTGTTCGGAGATAATTGAAAATCTCGGTCATGCTTTGCTTTTTTTTATCTTTATCCGCTCAGTCAGCACAAATCAGTTAATGTCAACCACCTTAATCCAGATAATCGGCTTTATCGGCCTGATCTC
>CAILAQ010000725.1 GCA_903832165.1 uncultured Bacteroidota bacterium
CTGCCAACTGCCAACTGCCGACTTCCAACTGCCGACTGCCGACTTCCAACTGCCAACTGCCGACTGCCAACTGCCGACTTCCAACTGCCGACTGCCGACTGCCAACTGCCGACTGCCAACTGCCGACTGCCAACTGCCGACTTCCAACTGCCGACTGCCGACTTCCAACTGCCGTCTTAAACCGTCCCCTTAAACTGATATCCGATCTCGTTCACCTTGGCCGCAATCATATCAAGGTTCAAACCGTTGCCTTTTATTATTACCTGACCGGTTGGTAAATCAACATTAACTTCCTCAACCCCTTGCATGGCTGAGATGTTTTTTTCAACGTTCATTTTGCAGTGATTGCAATTCATTCCCCCTATCGAAATAGTAGTGAAATTCGAATTTTCAGTCTGTTCCATATTCGTATACTTTTTTGTATTAAACAATTGCGAAGCAGAATAGTTAAATCATTTTTTTACTTCCTCATAATCAACATACTCCCCTTCATTTTTATCAATAATTTTTGGCGATTTCGGGGGTTTTGGTGGCTCGGGTGAATGATCGGCGTCATTTTGCCTGAAAGAACGGGAACCCATTGTATAGACCCTGAAATTTCCAAAAAATCTGAAAATCAGGAAGATCAATAAAAAAATCAAAAATATTTTCATTTTATACTACTTGATTCCATAATTGTAAAGATACCCATCCTCGCTGCCCACCAGAAGGTTAAGATAAGAATTTGACTGCTCAAGTTTTCCGATCGTAAAAACAGTTTGACCATGCAATGGGAAACCCGGATAATCAGTGCCATCCCCATTGAGGATCAGGATCTCATTCTTTGAAGAAACGGTGAGACCAAGCTTCTTATTTTTCGCATCCATCAAATAATATTCAGGTGAACTGAGCACATTTCCATCGAATTTTCGGGAGAACAATTTCAGACCCGCCAGATTGAAAATCTCAAGCTTATTGCGATCAGCAAACACGTATTCATCCGATCCGTCCTTATTAAAATCTCCTACATTTAAAAAGTGCCCGGAGCTGAACTCACCGAATTTTTTAGAGTCAACGGAACCATCCATTTGAATAGTATATACCGTCCCGCTGACATCTGTCAGAATAAATTGCCGGCCATTGCCTGATGCCCCATTCTGAATAAGAATTTTATTATTCTGCGAAACATCGGCATTTATGGAAGAATTAACCTTCACAGCACCCTTGCGATCGAGGATATAGATTTTTTGAGGATCACTAAAAACCAGATAATCCCTGGTTTGAATTTTAAAAGATTGCACCGGTTGGGTAATGGGGCCTGACGCCGGTCCGAAGTTCCATCCCTTCAGCGGGTTTCCACTCTTATCAAAACCATACACTTTGTTGTCGGAACAAGCAATCATAATTTTGTAATCCCTGGTACCGTCGAAATCTATCAAGGCCATTCCGTTTGTGGCAGGAAGCTTCAGTTTAACAGGATATTTGGGAAGATAGGCCCCGTTGCGGTCGAGCAGATGAATAGCACCTGCGGTTGAAAACAGGTATTGCAATCTGCCGTTTTTCATTATGTCCACCTGGAAAATTTCAGATTTTATCCTTTCGCTTAACTTCTTTTTCCATAGGATGCGCCCGGAAGAGTTAATCAGGTAAAGGTTGGAAGATTCATCCTGTACGAGGATCTCTTTTTCCTTTGTCAAATGATTAGTCACGATCACAGGCGGTGTGAGAACTTTTGCATCCAGCCGGGATTCCCAGATAGTTTGCGGCCTGGTATAGTCGATTTCGGCATATGAGGCAAAAAGATTGTGCATTGACATACCGCTGCCTGAGCTGAACTGAAGGCCAACCGCACCGGTTTTCCGGATAAACCTATCATTGGAAAGGAAAACAGAAATGGCTGCGGGATTCAGGATACTTTCAAGCAAAGGCCGTGCTTTATAAGGCACAACAAAAAAGGAAGCATTGGAAAGGGGCGACATGAGGCCGGCAACAGAAAGGTAAACTGCATCGGTCGCCAAGGTTTTACTCATCGAGTATTTATGCAGGATCTCCTCCAGTGTTTGTTTCTCATCGGCCAGAAGCATTTGATTCTCAATAATCGTAAAATATTTTCCTGATACGCCGGAGAAGAAACTTCCGCCAAGAATTTCAGGCAACCCTTCAAAAGGCATGTTATAAAGGCTGAACTTTTTATTATCAGCAGGCAGCCTCGGTGGTTTCACGGCAGTTGCGGTACCCGCACGGATCGACAATTTTTCAATGGCCTGCTTCCCGCTCCTGACTTGTATCATTGCCAACGGATGTATGGACAAATCAGCCACACTGCATAAATATCCGATTGCAAGTTCGCTGAACTCCAGTTCCGTCCATACTTTAATAACATCGGCCCCCATGATTGAGGTTGCTTTATCTATCAGATTTTTCCTTTTCCGGCCTGATTCTCCCCCGCCAAGGTAATCCGAGAGCCCCTTCAAAAATTCAGCAGGCTGCTCTATGCCCATGGTAAAATAGGCAGCAGTATTGGCAGGCAAAAACCGTTCAGCCTCAAGCTTGCGCGGTTCCTGGTTTTTAAACAGGTTAAGGTAAGAGTTCAATGTATCACCTTCCAGTGCAAAACCATTCATCCAGATGGCATCATTGCGGAGTGTCAGATCCAGTTTTGCCCAGTCACCGTACCTGGTAAATCTTTCCATCTTCTTCTTCAGCAATGGGTTCATCCATCCGCTAAGCCATCCGGGAAGAGTTTTCAGATTAATATAAACATGAACTGCAGCATCATTCCCTGCTGTATGAGCGAGCTTGCTGAATGCCTGAGTATTATATAATCCATCCGCCTGACCCATCTGCCGTACCGCGTTCTCGAGGAGGATCGGTGACGGGCTGACCACGAGGTAGTCCTTATTTTCCGACAAGGAGATCCCCTGGATCATGGCATCAACGCCGAATGTTATCCGATGGATTTGCTGACCATTATAGGTTCTCTCCGACCATTGACCAGTTCGTCCGGTTATCGAAGTTATCAGGTTTCCTGCACCTTCCACACTGTTTGACCCCTGATTTTTGAAGATGAGCAGAAACTGGTACAGATTTTTTCCCGTCTGGTGAAAAGAGACAACCACCGGCCGGGTTTCGAATTGTTGCTTATAGCGCGAATCCCTGGCAATCAGGCTGTCGATATTTTGCAGTGCCTGGAGGTATGGCTGAATGTTTCCCAACTTCTCAATGGAGGGCAAGAGCGGATCAGCCTGAATAACAGCCTTTAGTAATTCCGGAACCGAGCGTGATTCGATAATCCAGACAGCATCATCAGGAACGACCTTTAATGCTTCATTCTCACTTGTGCCGGTAATTTGTGCCTGTTTACAGGAAACAAACAGGCCCGAAGCCAGGATAACCA
>CAILAQ010000726.1 GCA_903832165.1 uncultured Bacteroidota bacterium
GGCTGAATTGGCAGGAACTCGACCATGGTGGAAAGCATTGTTAGCTTGTACTGAACATTTGTAAAGGGTTGGGGAACTACACTCCCAAGCTTATGTTGATTTCTGGAGTTGTCTTGCTTGTTTCCAATTTGCCGGTAGCAGAACCGACAGATCGTCGTTCTTTTTAAAGTATGGCAATCGACCGATGACATCTTCCAGGTAGGTTGATGGATCTATTTGAAGTTGTTTGCAGGTACCAACGAACGAATAGATCATGGCAGAGCGTTGAGCAGCATCATGGGAACCGGCAAAGAGCCAATTATTTTTTCCAATAACAGTTGGACGAATACTATTCTCGATAAGGTTATTGTCGATCTGATACTTGCCATCTTCCACATAACGGATGAGCCGTGGCCAAAGGTTAAGGGTATATGCAATGGCCATTCCGATGGCACTTTTTGGCAGAGTCTCAGTTACATTCTTTTTTAACCAGGATTCTATTTCCATCAACGCAGGTAAGGCTTTTTTCTGCCGAAGCTCCCGGATGGCCTCAAAGTCAGGTTTCAACACTTTGGCATCTCGCTCGATAGCATATAGTTTCTGAATGAGGTTGAGCATTTCTTCAGCACGAACGCTATCATTTTGTAAGGCTTCAGTATATTTCCTTCGTGTATGGGCGAAACAAGCCAGCAACTTGATACCTTTCTCCCGTTCAAAGATATCATATACCGCGTACCCGTCTGTTTGCAGGGTGCCCTTAAATTCTTTGAGAAAAGCAGTGGGTCCATCCCTTCCCCGGCCATGCTGGTATTCAAAAACGACATGACCGGTAAGCGGATCAAAATAGACCCAGAAGTATCCCTTGTGGGTTGAGCCGGCAGCTTCCTGGCTCAGCACCGGTATCGGGGTTTCATCCCCTTGGATATATGTGGCCGTTAAGAACTGTTGTTTATGAAGGTCATATAAGGGCTCGAGCATTTTGCAGGCAGCTCTTACCCATCCGATCATGGTGGATTCGGCGATGGTAATCCCTTCACGTTTGAACATCTGCGCCTGACGATAATACGGTAAGTGATCAACGAACTTACCGGTAATAATATAGGCGATGATACTGGCATCGGCATTCCCTTTATGAATGGGCATCAGAGGAAGAGTTCCGATGACTACGCCTTCACCATCCGGGGCAGCATACTTGGGTCGAACGATCCTCTTGACATAAGTGCTTCCCCTGTGACGGGCAAGATACTCGGAGACTTCTTCGCCAATTTTCTTCCACCCGGTAACATCCTCCCTGGGTTCAATTACAGTCACTTCCCGGGGCAGGGACTCGGGCAGCTCCAAACGAGCATGTCCTGGTTTGTTTTTTGATCCACCCTTACGAGGGGTATTGGTCGGGGTTTCTGCCGGAGGCTGCGGAGCTTTGTTTTCCGCTCCTTCAAGTCCCAGGTTTATTTGGTTAGGATCGATGGATGAAATGAAACGTTCACTGGATGCAGCAAATAACATCTTGCGGAACTTATCCAGTTCACCCTGGATCCATTCTGTCTTCTCCTTTAATTCCTTCAGGGATCCTTTCAGATAGGCATTTTCAGCCAGCAGGATTTCGTATTGCTCCCTGGGGATGGTAATGGTGTCGGAAGAGGATGGGAGAAGCGTTTGTTCCATGACCCAAAAGTACAATGGAAACAGGCTTCAATCCTAATAAAACCTTTTAAAGTAACGAACCTTCCACAACCTGGAAATGTGAATATCCCGGATATTTCTACATCCCGCAAAATGCGTTATGAACAATTCACAGGGAAATCAACCAGATCCTGTTAACAAGTAGCGTTTCCTGGTCCTGACGTGCAGTAGCGAGATGCCTTCGACCATCATCATCAGCTGGGGCCAGTAAACTGCGGTGGAAATATCTGTGGATCGATGAACCGGCAATTCAAAGGTTCCTCTCTCAAGACGTTTATAATACAAAACGAACCCTCCGTACTGCCACTGCAGGAGTTTCATCCGGTCACGGCGTTTGTTGATAAAGATGAAGACCTCTCCCGAAACAGGGTTGCGCATCATCCTGCCTTGAATCAGTTCACTCAGTCCGTCAAAACTTTTGCGCATATCCGTGGGACCGTTATACAGATAAAATGAAAGCGCCGCAGTTAAGCCAAACATAGAATCAGACTAACCGCAACAGTTGCCCGATCAATTGAATGTCGGTTGAGGGTAGCCTTAGACGGACCCCGTTGGGATAAGCAATCTCAAGCTCCTGAGGTAAGGAAGTACCCGGTTGATCTGGTTGCACCGCGATGAACGCCTGATCCACCGGAATATGATTGCGCCGAAATTTATGAATCCAATAAATAAATGTGTGATACGAGAGGTTATTTTCACGGCAGTACTCTTTCTGGGATCCGGCACCCTGTTGCCAGGCTTGGACATGGTATCGCATCTCCTCTTCTAACTGTAATCGGGTCGTCTTATTCATCTGGTCAGTTTTGGCACGTCAAAATTACACCAACCGATACCCTCAAATCAAGATGCATTTTACCAACCCTTTACCAACAAGCTGAATATTATTTTGGCAATTAAATCTGTATCAACAATGAAATCAGCAAAGAACCTCTGGATGCGCCGTAAGTTGGATTCGACCATCGCTTTGCCTTCAAATCCTTGGGCAAGCTTGGTGAAGCATACAGTTTGTACTTTGCATAATGCCATGATGAACGAAACAAAGAACTTTACTCTGGCTTTATTCCAACCCAAACGGTGCTGGAAGATGTCAAC
>CAILAQ010000727.1 GCA_903832165.1 uncultured Bacteroidota bacterium
CACGGTTACATCATAACAACTGATGTTTTCTTTTACGAATTCAACCACGGTTTTTTTAACATCCATTATTTTACTCATTTTCTTTCCTCCTTAATGATTGGGATTCCCCCTTTTTTCATATTGTGTCCACAGCCGGGACAGAACTTGTATTCAAACATGAATCGCCAGGTTTCGCCGCATTCCGGGCAGATTACATTCAGTGCCTGACCACAATCGATACAGAATTTCTCTTTTCCAGCAGTTGTTTTGCCGCATTTCGGACATCTAAAAGCGCTCATTTTATCCTCCGTTCGTTACTTATTTAGTTTCTCTTCTCTGATTCTTTCCAGCAATTGAAGAATTTCATCTTCTCTTTGATCATACTCCTCTTCGCTGATTTCATCCATTTCGAACTTTAGCTGCAATGCCATTAACCTTTCTTTAATGGCACCTTCATCCGAAGTTTCTTTCTCAATGATCTCATTGATTTTTTTTGCAATAAACAGGAGCATGTCATCTATAACAAACATTTTAAATCCCTTTCGTATTTATGGCAAGATTTACGAAATTATAGGGAGGCAAAGTTCCAACATATTTAAAGGTCATAAAACGACCGAATTTTTCATCGAGCTCATTTACAACTTTGTCAAACTCTGTCTCATTCGTGTTTTTAATTAGGAATGCTGAATTCAGGATCATCATTTCGCCGTAATTGTCGTTAATTTTGACCTCTTCGGATATTGGAGTCAGAACATTCAAAATGAGATCCTTATAGTTGGAAGTCTCTTTTTTCAGCGCTTCAACAACCATTTCACCAATTTTCATCCGTTGATAATGGGTTTTGTCAACCGGCAGGTTGATTAGTTTATCCCGGAGGGATCTGATGTTGTCGTATTTTTCAAGAATGCCTTCATACATGGCTGCTTCATGAGCCAGAACCTTAAGGCCCAACTCCTTTTTCCCATCCATTTTAATCAGCATTTCATCGAGTTTCTTATATTCTTTTTCAAGAATTCTCAGGATTCCGGCTTCATCATCATGTTCGGAAATAGTTGAGAATCGAACCGGCAATACCGAGAATTGCTTCATAACTTCCTCGAGAACTTTTTCATGAGTAGTCATATTCACTCGTCTGGCCTCATATTGGATAATAGGCGAGTTGCTGACTATCGCACTGATATCCTTATAATTGATAGCGTAAACCACATCAGCCCGCTTGCCCATTCCGATTGGACCGTAGTCCAGTGGACCAGTGTGCCTGATAATGCCATAAATGTATTTTCCCTCTTTCAATATTTCAACGCTATTTTCCATGGTGTTTCTTTTTCCAGGTTTTATAATTCCCACTTTTCGGGAAATATCTTTAAATCAATAAAATTAAAAATCGGTAAAGGTGCTGTATATACAAAATCGCAACGATCCTCAAATCTGTTGCCAAGATCAGCCATAATGTTATCAAATTCAATCTCTCTGCCACTATTAACAAGGAAAGCAGTATTCATAAAAGCGGCATCACCATTTGTTTTGTTGTTCTTATGCTCAAACACTGATCTCCTGAATGCATCAATAATGATCTCATTTTCAGCTGCTTTCTTTTCGATTAAAGCCGAGGTAACCAGATCACCGGCTTCACGAATTTTCAGGTTTCTTTTTTCAGAGTCGGTTTGTTTTTCGATTTCTGCCCTGATCTTTGGCAGTTCGGTATGTTCCTTCTCGATCTCTTTATAGATCTGTGGCATGTTTTTCCATGTTCCCCTGACATTCAGTTCCACTTTGTTCTCGAACTGTTTCAATAATTCCATGAACTCACTATATCTGCGGTTCAGCAAATTCCTGATTTCGTCGGGGGTAGCTGCAATTGTGCCAAACCTGATTGGGATGACACTTCTGAATTCGTTCATCACCACTTCGATGACCTTTTGATGTGCCATCATATTTTCCGGATTAACCACAAATTTGCTTAGGGGATGGTCACTGACCACCATACATAAACCATCGAAACCTATTGTGGAAACCAAGTCGTTTCTTCCACCAACCCCGATTGAACCTAAATTAACATCATAATCAGAGGCAATGATACAATAGATATATTTTCCGTCGCGTTGCATATTATTCCTTTATTTTAACTAAAATCATATTTTCCATTATTTTTTCACGTGCCAGGGAGATTCTTTCATCACCCGAGGATTGCTTGAAAGCCTGCGAATAATCACGAAGAACTCTATAGGCTTTTTGCACTGATTTAAAATTATCGGAATCGCTGGTTCCCTGTCCGTTATCAGGATGAAAAAATTTTGCCTTATCCAGAAAAGCCTTCTTGATTTCATCATCGGTTGTTTCCTTACTCAGGCCCAGTGCTGTTTGGGCTTCTGTAATATGATCCGGATTTATCTCAGCTACCTCAAGCGTATAAAAGCTATAGCAGGGTAGGGGACCTACGATTTTGAAGTTTAACAATCCGTTAAATTGCTCATCCAGGCGGTCAATGGCAGAATCGAATTTCTCCTTACTAACTCGGTGTATAAGAAATGCGGAGTTCGTTACCATCTGGTCATTCATTGCTTCATGAACTTTAATGTCCACACTCAGAGAAGATAGTGCATTTAAAACTTCTAATTCAACCTGCTTGTTTTTCTCTTCCAATTTTCTTTGGACCAACATCCCTAATTTTACCTGATCCACTTGAGCAATCTTATCAGGATTCATCAGAATATCCTGTTTTAATTCCACGATTTCAGGAAGGTTCGCTATTTCCTTCAGATTATTGCTGAAATCGGCCCATGTTACAGCCAGATCAATTTCGCTGAGGCTTTGAATCTTCTTCAGTGATTCCATGATAAGATTATTTCCGCGGTCAAGTATCTGCAAGACTTCGTTTTTAGACTTGACAATCGTTCCGAGTCTCATAGGAAGAAGCATTGAAAATCC
This sequence comes from uncultured Bacteroidota bacterium, assembly GCA_903832165.1. GTDB lineage: Bacteria > Bacteroidota > Bacteroidia > Bacteroidales > UBA12481 > UBA12481. The sequence continues at coordinate 2,908 of CAILAQ010000727.1, forward strand.
CTTATCTGTTAAATCTTCAACAGTTTTTTGGTGATGAACAAGCAGGTGACCAAGAGATTCGCGGTCCGTGTAATCCAGAATCGTGCTGCTCCTGTCGGAAACAATAGCTGATATGTGCTCGGAAGAAATCGCATAAATCCCCGAATTCTCCAGTGACCTGAATATTTCAGCGCTATAGAAATTTGGGACGATTCCGTAAATATATATTCCTTTTGATGGCATGGTTATTTTTTTAGTGCGTTTTGTGTTAGGACCAGTTGGATTGCTTCTTCAAAATGTTTTTCAGTAATACAGATATCTCCTGCCAATTCCGCCGGATTCCCGCGGTTCTTATCAATAAGCTCACGGATTGCCAGCATTGCTGCCTTGCGACAGATGAACTCTATATCTGATCCGGTCAGGGTTTCAGTTTTCAATGCCAGCTTGTTCAGGTTTACTTTCTTCCCGAGTGGTTTTTTTCGGGTATGAATACTGAATATTTTTTCGCGGGTTATCATATCCGGCAGAGGCAATTCAAATATCAGGTCAAACCTGCCGCTCCTCAGCAAGGCAGGGTCTATCAAATCGATTCTGTTGGTAGCTGCGAGTACAATAACGCCTTTCAGATCTTCAATTCCATCCATCTCGGTCAGGAACTGGCCTATTACCCGCTCAATCACCCCTGATCCTGAGCTGTCATTACTTCGCCGAGGCGTGAGGCTGTCAATCTCGTCAAGGAAAAGGATACACGGGGAAGCCTGTTTGGCCATCCTGAACAGTTCCCTGACTCCTTTTTCAGACTCACCGATATAGCGACTTAAAATCTGAGGTCCCTTGACTGAAATGAAGTTTACTCCACTTTCGCTTGCCAGTGCCTTTGCCAGATAAGTTTTTCCGGTACCGGGTCTTCCATGAAGGATGATCCCCTTAGGTGGCTTGGTATCAGCGATTTTAAAAAGATCTCCATATTTCAGGGGCCACTCAACAGTTTCCATCAAAGCTTCCTTGATGTCGTTCAAGCCACCCACATCATCCCATTTTACATCAGGGACTTCGACAAAGACTTCTCGAATGGCTGAGGGCTCAACTTCCTTCATGGCATCCAGGAAGTTATCCATAGTTACCTCCAGCGACATCAGAAGTTCGTAGGGTATTTCGGACATTTCGAAGTCGATTTGCGGAAGAATCTTCCGTAAAGCAGTCATCGCGGCTTCCCTGGCCAGTGCTTCAAGGTCAGCGCCAACAAATCCGTGGGTGATTTCTGCCAGCCTCTCCATGTCTACATCAAGAGCGAGAGGAATTCCCCTGGTATGGATGTGAAGAATTTCCAAACGA
>CAILAQ010000728.1 GCA_903832165.1 uncultured Bacteroidota bacterium
ACCCAGGTTTTCTGAACTTTCAGATTTTCATCAAGATAAATTTCGAGAATATTCTGTTGTAAGAAAGCCTCATCTTCTGATTTATCCAGATATTCCGCTATCGACTCCAGATAAACTGCATGAGTTAAGCAAAGATCGAATGTGCGCAAGGCTGATACCAGCTCGGTCGGATTAACAGCTTTTATCTCATTATTCAACCGATCCCATAGGTTCCATGCTTTCTCAACTTCTGCTTTTATCGTTTGCCTGTTGCGTACCGGCCCGCCGTGCTCCGACATGCGCTGCTGGATTTCGACCAGTGCGCTGCGGTGATCCAGCGAGCCTTTGCCCTTAAGAATATTGTGACAGGTGACGAGTGACGGGTGACGGGTGACAGATGACGGGTGACGGGTGACGAGCGGGAGGAGACGTGGCTCCTCCCCTGCAACCAACTGCCGGCTGCCAGGAGGGAGGAGTCGTGGCTCCTCCCCTGCAATTTTCATTGCGGCCCGGATACCGCCAACCTGACCGGCATTGAGAGCAGCACCACCAGGCCGGGTAATGCCGTGTGAGCCATTGACTTCCCCAATCGGGAAAAGTCCGCGAATATTGGATTCCCACCATATATCACCGGTAAGACCTCCGTTGTTGTGCTGGGCACATACTGCAATTTCGAGCGGTTCCCGGGTGATATCGATTCCATGGCTCTTATATAAATCAATAGCCGGCTGGTTCAGCAGGGTTAATCGCTCAATCGGTGTGGAGGCCAATGCTCCCGACCGTTCCAGATATTCCCGGGCTACAGGCTGAAGCTTATCCAGGCTGAACCCATCGGGATTCCGGGTAAAATCGATATAGACCTTTCTCGCTGCTGAAGTTTCACTTTGAACCAGCAGATCGATCAGGGAAGATCCATGATTGTCAACTTTTTTGGGATCAAACGGCCATTGGTAACCTTTCAGAAAAATAGCCGTACAAAGGGATTCATTGTCGGGGAAGTGGGTGCTCAGAAATTCCCGTTCCTCTGTACCATTCTGATCTGTAGAATAATACCTGGGAATTACCTGCTGATAAGAACCCGAAAGGTTCCATCGGAATTTCAATGAAGCGATTCCGAATTGTGATATGCTCAGGTTCTGAGCGGTTGCACCGGCCTTCAGGGCCATCCCAATGGAGCCCGTCTGGCTTTCGGGATACACTGATTGTTTATAAATTCCTGCAGGACCGCCGGTTGCCAATATCACATTATCGGCATTATAAATTACCAGCCCGTTTCCGGCTTCCGATAATTTGGTGGTATCAATACCTGCTGCTCCAGTAATAATCCTTCCATCAGGCTCATCCCGGGTCAGCAATTCAGTGATTACCACATGGTCATGAACGGAAATTCCATAATCCCTAACCTTTCTGGCCAGGCATTTAAACATGAGATGCGAAGTCAGGGGTCCGGCGGAAGTTGCGCGAGCCCGCGGATCATGATCAGTCTTATAGCCCGGGTAGGATCCGTACTGATTATGGGGAAATGGCACACCAAGACGAACCAGGTTATAAAAGGCCTGAAGGGAATGCTGGGCTTCGCACAGTGCGATATCGCCGTGCATGGAACCACCGCGGCAAAGATCAGCAGCCATTTCACCTGCCGAATCTGAAACACCCGGATCCAGCGACATTTTATAATAGGTCTGCTTATCGGAACCGGCATTATTGGACGTACCGCCACCCCACTTCTCGGTGACAATGACAATATCGTGTACCCCTGATTCCCACAGGCACAGAGCAGCATTGAGCGCCGCTGCACCGCTGCCGATGATGAGGGTATTTATTGTATGGCTAGGTCTTGTTTCCATTCTGCATAATTCGTTTTGTGACGGGTGACGGGTGACGGGTGACAGGGAAAACCTGAATCCGGGTTAACCTCAATTTACTTAACATCTTGTTTCTTATTACTAATTTTTGCCTTTTGCCCTCTGCCTCCTGCCTTATATTGCATATCGCGCACCCCGCACCCTGCCGGCCCGCCCTGGCGCATGAACTCAGTGCACTTTGAGCAGGATATGCAAACCTTTTTCGGATCCGCGAGTCCTTTCTCCATCAGGTCCCTGGGAGAATCAGGATAAGCAAATGAGCTGCGGCCCAAACCGATAAAGGAGGCCATTTTATTTTCCAGAACTCCGGCGCCCACAAAGGGATAAAACTGCCGCAGCCAGGAATACCCCGTTCCAACAAAGAACAGGTCGGGAAAGGTTTGTTGTAATTGTCCGGTTATGCCGATAAGCCTCGCAATCCCCTGAAGCGGATGTTCATCCGGGGGAGGAGAATTGAAAGCTCCCCGGTCATACGGCCTGCCCACATGAGCGGCAAGCCGGGGCACTCCGGCGGTGATATTCCAGAGCGGTACCATTGGCGCAAATTCGGAGATCAGGTTCTTAACTTCCAACAGATCAATCGCTGCTGAGCCATCGGAATTCATTCCAAAGCCATAAGGATAGGGTATCAGATCGAATCCGCTCAGCCTGACTGCCTTTATAATTTTAGATGGAGTATTCAGCACTTCTCTGAGAAAGCTGGTCCGGTTTTCGTACGAACCACCATATCGGCTATCGGTACGATCGAAAGCATAAAGCATTTCATGCAGGAGGTACCCATGACAGGCTTTCACATCCACAGCGTCAAACCCAGCCATTTCAGCCAATTCAACTCCGTGAATGTAGGCAGCTTTCACGGCATCAATGTCGGAGTCGGAATAAAAAACGGGTATCGGGTATCGGGTGTCGGGTATCGGGTGTCGGGTATCAGGAACACCGCGATGCTCCCCTTCTCCCGTGAGCGCAGCGAGCGCGGGAGAGGGGGTTGGGGGGTGAGGTGGATTCAGGTAGGGATTGTCAGAAAATATCTTTGATTGAAAGTCACCGCCAGGGTTGCTGTAGCGACCGGAATGGGTGAGCTGAAGAACCAGAAAGGGTTTGTGATCAGACCCGAAAGTCTCTTCTGCGACTTTGCGTACATGATCAGTTAATTTTTTGAACTGTTCAAGGGTGTCATCCGTAATCATCATCTGATGTGGATTCGAGCGCCCATCGGCCAGAACACTGGCCGCCTCAAACCAGATCATCCCACTGCCGCCGGCGGCATACCGGCCATAACGCCTGAAAGCCAGCTCGCCTGGCATACCATCTTCATCTGAATCAAACCCTTCCATGGGTTGAACAGTGAACCTGTTCGCCACCCGTATACCCTGAATCAATGCCGGCTGCAACAACGCATCAACCGACTCCGACCAGGGCAGATCGAACCCCAGCTCCCGGGATTTGGCTATCAGCTCAAGTGTTGATTTAAACCGGAATTTTTCGTGTTTCGCCATTTTAGTTAATCTTTTCTATTCAGCAGCCATTTCCAAACCGGAATAACCTGAATATCATATTCGCCAAGCTTTATTTGATCCTCCTGATCGTGTGTCAGTATGGTAAGTTTTGAAATCCCCAATTCTTTTTGTGCCGAAATTAATCCTGACAATTCCCTGTCACGGTTTTCCGGATTCAAATCATAGGCAACCTGGATGGCCTCTGTCAGCATGGTTTTTTCCCGTATCAGAAAGTCAACTTCTTTGCCGCCGGCTGAAATCCAGTAATACAAATCGTCATGATTACGAATCAAATGATGCAGAACGATATTTTCCAGTACCTGACCCAGGTTCTCTGAAAACCGGAACCCGAGCAACTGGTAAAATCCAATATCTGTTACATAGTACTTATCCGGATTGAATATCTGCTTTTTTATTGAAAAATCATATCTCGGGAGCGAATGGATCAGGAATACTTCTTTCAGTATTTCCAGGTAATTGCGGACAGTGGAAACGCTCTTCACCTGCAGCATCTTCCTTAAGGATTCATAGCTTAACAGATTTCCGCTGTTGGTGATCAGATAGAGGCACAGCTCACGTATTTCCCTTGCATTACGAATCTGATGGCGTGTAATAACATCGCGATGCATGATGTCTTTAAAATAAGCATCAACAATAGTAACATCCCGGTTTTTAAGAACTTCCGGAAACCCGCCTAACCTGGAGAAATTCGTAAACTCACGTTTGAGCTGGGTTGCTTTGTCGGTTAAAAGCAAGTCCTGTTGCCTCAATTCCCCAACCCCTTTCATACCAAGATATTCCCTGAAGGAGAAAGGGTGAACACGAAGCTCACGGTTTCTGCCAGTAAGAGCAGAACTAAGGACAGAGTTGCTCAGTGAGTTGTTTGAGCCGGTGATGAACATCTTGACATCCTCAAATTCGTACATCCGGTGAACCCATCGCTCCCAACCCGGTATCACCTGCAGCTCGTCCAGGAACAACCACTTTTTGCCCTGAGGATTATCCAGCTCAAGAAATGCCTGGTAAAGCGATTCAAAATCCTCTACACCGAAACGTACCAGCCTTTCATCCTCAAAATTAATTGAAAGGACCTGGTTGGGCTTAATCAGACCCTTATTGATCAGGTTACGGGCAACAAGCGAAAGAATGCTGGATTTACCGCTCCTCCGGATACCACTCAGGAAAAGGACCTCCTTCTGCTTGAGAAAAGGCTCTATATCGGACTCTACCTCCCGGGTAAACAAACCCCTGTCGGCAAGAAACCTTTCCCGGTGGGAAACAATAAGTGATTGAAGCACCAATTTGTCCATCTAAAAATATATTTCATTACAAATATAATATATATTTCTATATATTTTTTTAGTAATGTAATATTTCGATTTTCAGATCGAGCAGATCCTTCGCCATCCTGGTCTCGCAAACCCGTGCCCAATCCTTCCTGTCCAATACCATCAGCGTTCCGGCATCCATTTTTTCCTTTGTCTTTACAGATAACCCGACCAGCTTTCCCATCTCATCATCTGTCAGATCCGGAAACTCCTTCCTGAATTCCTCATTCAATATCGGTATATCAAAATCACCTCCATGGTCCTCAACATTAAGATTAACAGGACAAGAAAGCGTACCCAGCAACTTAATTATGGTTTCGAAATCAACAATTCCATGCCCAAACGGAGCCGTAAAGGAATTAAACCCGCAACCTGCAACCTGCAACCCGCCATCCTTGATATGCGTTGACACTACCCAGGGAAGCACCCGCTCAGTAGCCAGAACAGGATCTTCGAGCATAGTAAGCAAGTTCATGGTATCCAGATAAATACCAAAACATTCGCCAGGCTTTACCCCGATTTCCTCAAAAACCCGCGTCAATTCAAATGTTGTGAACTCAAAATGGGTTTCGATGGCCAGAATAACATTATGGTCCATAAGCATCTGCTTCTGGGTCAATAAGGATTCTGCCATCTCACTAAGCAGTTGCTCGGTGGAAGGTGACTCTTTGTTCCAGCGCATAAGGCCACCCGAGCACGACCGAATAATCCGCGTACCCAATCTTCCAGCCTCCCTGGCCATGGCGCGGTTGTGATTAAACAGGTTTTTCGGCTCCCAGGTAGTCAGATCACGGGGAACATGCTGCCCCCCGCCCCACTCGGTATACATACCATGCTCCTCCGCAAAATTCTTCAAATCAACCAATTGCCGATTGTCAAATATCATGCGGTGAACCTCATCCAATCCTGAAAACGCCACCCCTTCAGCCCCATGATCCAGCGCCCACTGCATCGTCTCCAACGGACTCAATCCCAGCGGAAACAGTCCATAATTATCTATTCCTACCCTCAACATCAACGAGTTTTTTAATTAGCACATTGGCACATTGGCAAATTAGCACATTGGCACATTAATTAATTGGCGTCCCTGCCATACGCTCAATGAAATTATGATCAATAAACGGATCATCATCCAAATGAGCCTTCATCATTGCTATCCTCCTGACCATCAGTTCAGGAAGGTTTATGCCGTACATCAGCGGAGTCTCACCCTTATCGGTTAACGCAATAAATTCCAGTCCCGATTTGAAGAGTTCGATTACCTCTTCAGAATTGGCGATTTCCAGCTTCATCATCTCCTGCATTGCAGATTTATATTTCAGTTTATCAGTGGAATCAGATGCGTTCATAAACCCATAAACTGAATCCACCCATACCGCGATATTACGCTGGGTAGTCATCCAGCTTTTCAGAGCTTTCAGCCGGACTGTCTGATCTGCCACGATAGCTGACGGATCCTTCACAGCTTCCAGCATCCTGACAGCCTCCACGAGTTTCGGTAAAACATTCTTATCGATCCTGAGGGCATCTTCATGACTCCTTTCGGGGGTTGTCAGGGTAAAGAGCACATCCTTGCTGAGGTCAACATTATTTGGATTATGAGGGATCGTACACATGAAATCTTCATAAAAATCGCGCTCTGCCTGTGGAATTATTTCGATATTCGGCACAAAAGGTCTCACCCACAGGCGATACCAGGTAAATCCGATAGTTGAATATAACGACGAGATATTGGGAAACCCGAGTATACCGGCCTCCGCAATATCCCAGGCGTTCAATAATATTTTTTGCTCATTTTCCCTGGCATATTTGTGAACCAATGAGATCAGCACTTCCTCAACTGGCTTGTCCGGATTGATCTGGAAATTCCTGAGTACCTCATGATTAATATTGAAAGGAACCTTTTCCGGAGGGAATGTACCTCCCATATGCGCCAGATAGTTTACCCCGTTATTATGGAGAGTTTCAAGGCGTTTGCGGGTAAGTTTCGGATAAGGAATACCCATCAGCGGTGCAAACATAGTCTGCGGACCATAGGCATAGTAAAATGAAACCTGAGATCCCGTCGCCTCGATACCCTTGAAGATCGGGTTTTCCCGCTCATCAAAATCCTGCTGAAATACGCAACCGGCGTTAATATCTTTTCTGTCCGGATACATCGGGTGACTGTACGGCATATCCCATCCCCTTTGAATCAGTGAGGCAGTCTCGATATCGAGTTTACCTTTCAGACCGGCAATCATAATATCGTGCTCTCCATAAAAGGATTCCATCCGCGTGATGATCCTGAAATCAGGATTGATGGCAGATGCAGCATCCTTCAAAACGCCAAAGAAACGAAGTGCATTATCCCCTGCCAGCCGGGCTATTTCGGCATCATCCTTCCACTCGCGAACCAGGTAGGCCCCACCATTTCGACCCACATACAACGATTTAGTATGTTCAAATCCGGCACCGCTATCGTTGGTCCAGATATTCATGAACCCCAGATCGGGCACCTCCTTCATCAATTTCTGAATCATCTCTGCATAATGAGCCAATACTTTCGGATGGGTAATGGTCATGTTGTACCTTGGCTTGAAGCTGCGGAACGGATGATCGATACGCGCACCACGCAGCATAGGGTATTTATTGAAAAACTCTTCCGGAACGGCGCGGGGCTCAAAACTCAGCAACCCCGGAATCAAACCATATTTTCGGGCCAGCGCGGCATTTTCTTTCAGATAATTCAGGTTGGCAGAGAGATAATAATAGGGGTAAATTCCCTTGTTCAGAGTGCTGTAAACAAACTGGTCCAGGGCAGGGCAATAGGTATAAAACATCGGATAAACCTCGCCTTTCGGACCGGTTTCGATAGCCATTGGAGATCCCAGTCCATTCACCTCCACATGAGTGAATCCATTACGCGCAAGCTCCCTCATATAGGTTTCCCGATCAAGTCCCTGGGTAATACGGCCTTCCTGAGTCAGAAAATAATCATACGCCACCCGGTGATTCTTAAATGCCGGTTCAAAGATCCGACCATTAATATAGGCAGCGGCATCGTCCTGCAACAGGTCCGATAAAAGGTACTGAACAAATCCATGGAGATAATAAGTATGTGAAACAATCAGGCATCCGGTACCCGTTTCATCGATCTTCAGGAAGATATAACAATCTGGTAGGTTTTCCGGTAAAAGCAATTGCTTTTCCTGATCGGTCAGCTGAGAGGTAATGGCCAGGCAAAGCTGGTGGGGCATAGCCGACAGAGGATTATCTGCGCTCAGCTTGATGTATGGAACAATCTCCCGGAATTCATCCGCTGTGGATTCAAAAACCGGGATAATTTGCCTGCTCCTTAACGCAACTATTTGTTTTATAGCCAGTTCCAAAATCATATCATTCACTTTTTCTGTAAAATTTATTTGTCAGCTGGCATAATTCTTCAACTCCTCCAATATCCGATCTACCTCAAAATCCTGATTGTACACGTGAAAACTTGCCCGAACGGCATTTAGTCCGGCTTCCGGCACTACCCTCACTCTGATGCGCTTTTCGCCGGTGAGATATTTTGCAGTCTCCTGATATCCCTTGTTTTTCAACCTGAATGTGATCATCGAAGAACGGTATTGCTCCTCAGCCGGCGAGAGGATTTCAACGTCCGGCATTTTGGCGAGTCCGTTGTAAAATTGCTCAGCAAGACTGCGGTTATGTTCTCTGATTTTTTCGAGCCCGATAGCCAGTAAAAACTCAGCAGACGTTTGTAATCCACGGAAAAGCGACTCATTCTGAGTTCCGTACTCAAATTTTCCCGCATTGTCGCGAAACGTGAGTTCCCCGGTTAAAATATCGTGACTCAAATCAGAGTAGGCACCAACAGTAACTGGTTGGAGGAGTGGCAGCTTATCCTTTTTCACATAAAGCAGTCCTGTCCGTTTGGGCCCCAGCATCCATTTATGACCGCAGCAGGCATAAAAATCAACATTCAGTGCGTGAAGGTCGATGGGCATAGTTCCTGCCGACTGGGCACCATCAACGGCATAGAGGATATTCCTTTCGCGCGCAAGCTTGCCGATTGCTTCAACCGGCAATAGCTGCCCGGTGGTACAGGTAATATGGGAATGAAAAATCAGCCTGGTACGATCTGAGATGAGATGTTCTATCAGTTTTACGTTATTCGCCCCGACCAGAAGATCAGGTTCAAATACCTTTAGAACAACTCCGTTAAGTCTTTTATGATTCAGCAATGGAAGGTTAAGCGCAACATGTTCATGCGAAGTAGTAATTATTTCATCACCGGGCTTGAGTTGTAACCCATTAAGAATAATATTAATACCTTCAGTAGCCGTATTGGTGAGAGCCAATTCATCCGCGAGGCAACCTGAACCGAAAAACGGGGCGCAGGAGTTCTTGATATCGATCCAATCCTTATCATCATGACCTGGCCTTGGTGATTTCTCGAGCTCCAGCATGGTAGCCTCGACCATGTTCAGCATGGCTTTTGGCGCAGCTCCGATTCCTCCGGTATTAAAATAAATGTAATCCGATGGATAGGTAAACTGTTCCCGAACCTTTTTCCAGAAATCATCCGCACCGATTCCTGCAATGGATTTTGAAAATTCATCTGTTGTGGCAAATGCGCTTCCGCTTGGTTTGAGCGCCAGTCCCCCGGAAACCAGGCCAAGAGACTTTAAAAATCGGTTTCGGTTCATCCCTTAAAGGTAATCCGTATCTCGGCCCTATCTTCTATTACGGCTGAAAAATTAACATATTTACTTTGCTCCACCATCTCGATTTGGTACTGAACCAATAACCCATTAACTGCTAAACTCCTAACCTCATCCCCGGGGCCTATCAATACATGAAAGTCAGCATCTGCCCTACACACAACGGCAATATCAAGTTGTGAAACAGAATATTTATACCGATATCTTACACCTGCGGCGCGATCCACCTC
>CAILAQ010000729.1 GCA_903832165.1 uncultured Bacteroidota bacterium
GGAAGGAAAACCGATGAAGGTGATTAACGTGAACATTAAGGAAAAGAAAAACGAGAAAACGAAGAAGAAGAGCGATAAGAACGAGAAAGAAGACGAAAAAGAAGATCGGTAGACGAAAAAGAAGATCGGAAAAACGGAAGGCCGGGTGCTGGTAATGGAGTTAAATTCCTGGGCCGGCACCCGGTTTTTCAGTTATATTTGACCAAAAATATATCATGTCAAAGCTCGCTCACAAGCTGATATTATTGATATTGCTGGCGTTTGCCTTACCTGCGGGAATCAGCCTGACCTTTGCCCAAAAAGGCGAGGTTTTAATCAGGATCGGCGTAACGACCGATGTTCATGGGGCCTATTTTCCTAACGACTGGTATACCGGAAAACCAATTTCGGGATCATTATCACAGGTATCAACCTGGACCCGGCAGCAGCGAAAATTATCAGGAGAGAATTTGATATTGCTTGATAATGGTGACCTCATCCAGGGTGATCCTGCTTCTTATTATTCCAATTTCGTGGATCCCGGGAAACCAAATATTGCAGCCCGCATCCTCAATTTTATGGGGTATGTTGCCGGAGCCGTTGGAAACCATGATCTCGAAACCGGCCATCCCGTTTATGATAAGCTTTCCAAAGAATTCAGCTTTCCCTGGATGGCTGCCAACGGTGTCAAAACAGGCACCAATGAACCCTCATTTAAACCTTATACTATTATTATTCGCGCAGGAATCAAAATTGCCGTCCTCGGACTGATCACCCCGAAAATTCCCGACTGGCTGCCACCAGCACTTTGGTCAGGGTTGGAGTTCAGAGATATGATTGAAACTGCGAAAGTATGGACCAGCTATATCCGTTCCAATGAAAAGCCTGATCTGATGATCGGCCTTTTTCATGCTGGGTTTGATCCCACCTACGGACAGGCAGTGGCAGATAAGCCCCTGAATGAAAATGCTTCACGACTCGTTGCGGAACAGGTTGCCGGATTCGACATTGTGTTTTGCGGACACGATCACCGTTCCTGGAACCTACGGGTAGCGGGGCCCACTGGCGATTCAGTGCTGATCCTGGGGTCAGAAAGCCGGGCAGTTGAAATTGCCGTTGCTGATATCGGGATGAAGAAGAGCGGAAAAAACTGGACGAAATTATCAATAACCGGCAATCACGAGCTGATGAAAAACTATTCGCCCGATCCGGAATTCATCTCAAATTTCCAGGGGTATATCGATACAGTGCAACAATATGTTGATCAGCCTGTGGGAATCATTTCTCAGACTATTACCTCCGAAGATGCATTTTTCGGCCCATCGGAATTCACCAGTCTCATTCACCGCGCACAACTCGAACTCACCGAAGCCGATGTATCATTCACGGCACCGCTGTCATTCCGGGCTACCATCCCGCAGGGACCGCTTACCGTTAAGGATCTTTTCCGGTTATATCGATTCGAAAATCAGTTGTATACCATAACCATGACCGGATCGGAAATATCGGGATACCTGAATTATTCCTGTTCCTTATGGATGAAAACCATGACCAGCGCTAACGATCCTATGATTAATATGGACCAGCAGCCTGATGGGAGCTGGCGGCTCAAAAATGCATATTACAATTTCGATTCGGCTGCCGGCATTGACTATACCGTTGATCTCAGCAAACCGGCCGGCCAGATGGTGACCATTGTGTGCATGTCAGATAAAAAAGCTTTTGATCCTTCAAAAAATTACACTGTAGCGCTCAATTCTTACCGCGGCAGCGGAGGGGGAAACCATCTCAGCCGAGGTGCCGGTTTGAGCAAGGATGAAGTGGCCAGGAGGCTGATTAAATCTTCTGACATGGATTTCCGATTCCTTTTGACCGGTTGGATACGAAAGCAGGGCACCATCAATCCCGTTTCATATCATAATTGGAAAACCATTCCCGAAGCGTGGACCGGTCCGGCTGCCAAGCGGGACAAAGCCCGGTTGTTTACGGGGAAATAAACTATCCACAGATAGCCTGCCCTCGCGGAGGCGGGGGTCGCAGATGTCACAGATAAGAACGGAGCCATCTGTGAAATCTGCGACCCCCGCCTCCGCGAGGGCAGGCTATCTGTGGAGAAATAAAAA
>CAILAQ010000730.1 GCA_903832165.1 uncultured Bacteroidota bacterium
CTATGGAAATTTTATTGAGCTTGGGCTCGGACGGCAGATTGACGGATTGTGGGCCGAGAAGTTATTTAATGCCAGTTTTGAAGAGGTACCGCCCTTAAAAGCCAACCTTTGGGATTGGCTGGGTAAATCGCCGGCCGATAATCTTAGTAAGGAGAAGTGGTGGCATTCGGGATATGAAATCAATGAATGGTATACCTGGCCGGCAGCGGATAAGGTGAAATATGGTATCAACCGTTTCTGGAATTTTCATCACGGGCTGCAGGCGGCTGTGCTTGATAACGGGCAAAAGAGCGCCAGGGCTTTTCTGGCACAGGATGGTATCCTGATAAATAAGGGGGTTAAATACGTTTTCAGGGGCTATTTCAGTAATAACCGGACGGCTGATACGGGATCAAATCCTGTAATCGTTACTATCGGGCTTTATCCGGAGAAAGATCTGGAAAAATCGCTGGCAGTAAAAACCATTACCGTGCCAGATGGTATATATCGGGAGTTTTCAGTCGAACTGGATCCGGGAACTTTTACCGGACGGGCAACATTTGCGGTATCCGTGGAGCCAGGTACGAAAGCTGCCCTGGATGGATTTTCGCTGCTGCCGTTGAATTCGGCTAAGGGGTGGAGAACGGAGGCTGTTGAAGCATTAAAAAGAATACATGTTCCGATGATCCGCTTTCCGGGGGGATGCTTTGCTTCGTTTTATGATTGGCGCGAAGGTGTTGGGCCGCGTTTGGACAGGCAACCGGTGGTGAGTGAATATTGGGGCGGGATAGAGGAAAATCATGCCGGAACCGTTGAGTTTGTTGAGTTGTGCCGGATGATCGGAGCCGAACCTTTTTTGTGCGTGAATATTCTCACCGGTACGGCCGACAGGGCCGCCGATTGGGTTACCTATTGCAATGGCAGCAAGGAATCCGGCCTGGGAGCCCTGCGTAAACAGCACGGTTATCCGGATCCTTTTAAAGTTAAATACTGGGAACTCGACAACGAGGCATACCGTCGGTTTGGCTGGGAAGAATATGCGAAACGGTGCGTTGAATATTCCAGGGCCATGAAAGCGGTGGATCCGGAAATCAAACTGGTGATGGTAGGCTACTGGAAGTTCAATAATAATCTGAAGGAGATGCTTGATATTGCCGGTAAATATATTGATGTCATCACTGACCGGGCAATCATTGAAAAAGAACTTGTTCGGGATCTGACAATCATTCGGGAATATAATAAGCTGAATAATACACATATAACCCTTTCCAATACTGAATGGCTGGCGCCGCTCGATTGGTCGGAATCCAGTCTGGATGCACTGAACATGCAGAAATCGCCGAATCAGATGACCCTGCAGGAGCACGAAATTTCCTGGAATTATGCGATGAACACGGCCAGACAGTTGTTGCTTTTTCAACGTCTGGGAGGCGATTTTGAATTTGCGTCATTCAATAATCTGGGAAATACCTGGGGTCAGAATATCATCGAATGTACTAAGGATACTATTTTCATTTCGGCAGCCGGCAAGGTATTCGAGCTCATGAGCCGCAGTCCTCTTCGCTGGGTTCTGAAGGCCGATACCCTTCAAAGCCTGCCCGGAGTTTACCTCCAGGCGGGGCTGAGTGATGGCATCCACCTCACCCCCAGCCCCTCTC
>CAILAQ010000731.1 GCA_903832165.1 uncultured Bacteroidota bacterium
CCGACGAGCATCGCCAGGAAGATCCAGAGAGTAAGGTAACGGTCGAGGAAGGATAACTTTTTCATAATTTGTTAATTTGTTAATTTGATGATTAGCTGATTCGATGATGTGCTGATTAACTTAAATTGCCCTCAACGAGTTGTCATTCCCGCGGAGGCGGGAACCCCGTCGCATACCGCGAATGCTTCCGACTGCCGACTGCTCCCGGCACTGAAGTGCCGGGCTATTGATAATGCCCTCTGCCCTCTGCCAACTGCCAACTGCCGACTGCCGACTGCCCTCAGCCCGGGAATCTGGCGAACCTGTCTTGAATTTCGTCGCGTATCCTACGGTAAACCGGCGTAACTTCTTCGTCGCTTCCAACGGCATCTGCCGGATCATCAAACCCAATGTGAACCCTATGCCTGACCTTGCCGATAAAAACCGGACAAACCTCACGGGCCCCGTCGCATACGGTAATCACGTAATCGAACTCATCGTTGATAAACTGGTCCACCAGTTTGGGGTGTTCACCGGTTATATCAATGCCCTTTTCGGC
This sequence comes from uncultured Bacteroidota bacterium, assembly GCA_903832165.1. GTDB lineage: Bacteria > Bacteroidota > Bacteroidia > Bacteroidales > UBA12481 > UBA12481. Next base: position 539 of record CAILAQ010000731.1, read on the forward strand.
CATTACTTTTATGGCATACTTATTCACTCTTTCTGCCGGTCTGGTGCCTGCAGAGAGGACTTCCCAATCAGGATTAAATGACTTGAGGAACCCCTGGGCCATCTGGCTGCGACAGGAGTTTCCGGTGCACAGTACGAGAACTTTCATGGAATACAAATATTAGTGATTCGAATTTCGAAGAAGAAGATCGGTGTACGAAAGAAAGATCGTAACACGTAACACGAAACGCGGAAGAATGCACCATCGAAGAGTTGTCATTCCCGCGGAGGCGGGAACCCCGTCGCATACCGCGAATGCTTTTGACTGCCGACTGCAAACTGCCAACTGGTGACTTCATTGTTTTCTTTCTCTGAACTTAAGTTGACACATACATGACCCCGATAGCCTTGCCTGGTTATCGAGCAAAACGGGCATCCCGTCGCGCTCCCATTCAACCATGCCACCACCGAGGCCGGCAATGTTCTTAAAGCCGGCACCGGTGAGCATTTCAATGATTTCACGACTTTGTATTCCCGATGAATCAGCTACAATAATTTCCTGATCAGCAGGAAGCTTGTCGATATTTTGCCCGACCTCGGGCCATAGACAGTAGAGCACCTGGGGAACATCAAAAGCTTTGTATTTGCATAACCAATCGGGCCTGATATCCAAGAGCACCGATCCTTCCAGACAACGCTGGAAAGCTTCGCGCGGGGTATATTGTAACTGACTTCCTACAGAAAAACTCATGACTGGTATTATTTACATCCGCATAAGCAAGATGGTTTCTCAGCAGTTACGGTGATGCTGTATAACCCTACTCCGCTGCTTTTATAGGTATTTAACTGGTCTTCAGTCAGAATTTCAGTCAGAATGGCTTCCGGAATATCAATCCTTTTCTTTTTTTTCACCTCGATATTCTTAAACCCGTTCTGTCGGATAACATCCAGATAGACTTCAACCGGCATCGCCCCTGCAACACATCCTGCATATAATTCGGCCTGCTCAAGCAATTCCTGCGGGATAAATCCCTCTGTAACCACATCGCTGATGCAGAAATGGCCGCCCGGTTTTAATACGCGCATCATTTCACGGAAAGCTGCATACTTATCCGGCACCAGGTTAATCACGCAATTGCTAATGATCACATCAGCCTTATTTGCCGTAACCGGTAAATTCTCAATCTCCCCAAGTCTGAACTTTACATTTGTATACCCTAATTTTTCAACATTGGCTTTGGCCCTCTCAATCATTTGAGGGGTCATATCGATGCCGATCACCTCACCACTGGCTCCTGTGAGCTGACTGGCAATAAAACAATCATTGCCAGCACCCGATCCGAGATCGATCACCGTGTCGCCTTCTCTGATACCCGCAAATTCAGTGGGCAAGCCACAGCCAAGGTTCAGATCAGCCTCCGGCACATATCCGGCGATTCCATCATAATCATCCTTGAAGACAGAATAATCCATTCCGTCATCATTGCCGCATCCGCACCCGCATCC
>CAILAQ010000732.1 GCA_903832165.1 uncultured Bacteroidota bacterium
CATATCGCAAGGCAGGCGTTTTGGCGGAGAAAGAGGGATTCGAACCCCCGGTACCCGTGAGGGTACAGCGGTTTTCGAGACCGCCCCGATCGACCACTCTGGCATTTCTCCGGTCGTGACGGCAAAAGTAAGAAATTTTCGATATTCACCGCCGGATTGAGGTGGTTTCGGCCAATTAACGCAACTTTGCGGTGTGAAAAGAAAAGGAACGATGATGAGAACATTTGTGGCAAAGGAGAACGTGCCAACTGCAGAATGCCGCGGTAAGGGACGAGGTCCCCGCCTTCGCGGGGATGACATCTCTTTCGATCTTTCTTTCGTCCACCGATCTTCTTCTTCGTCACCCGTCACCCGTCACCTGTCACAATTTTTACTTCTCCTGGCACTCGTACTAATCTCAGCCTCCCTGAGCGCCCAATCCGTGAAAATCGGCCTCCTGAAATATGGCGGCGGTGGCGACTGGTATGTTAACCCTACCTCTCTGCCGAATCTGATCAAATATTGCAATGAGACACTAAATACTGATATCGATAAGGATCCGGTCACCGTTGAACCCGGCAGCCGCGATGTTTTCTCGCTTCCCTTCATTCATATGACCGGACATGGGAATGTGCTCTTCTCGCCCCAGGAAGCTGAAAACCTTCGCCAATACCTTCTGGGAGGAGGATTCCTTCATATTGATGACAATTATGGGATCGACCTTTTTGCCCGCCGTGAAATGAAGAAAGTTTTTCCCGAACTTGATTTTATAGAGTTGCCCGCCAGTCACCCAATATTTCAAAAGCCAAATGCTTTCCCTGATGGCTTACCCAAGATTCATGAACATGATGGAAAGCGAGCTCAGGGTTTTGGTCTGTTCTGGCAAGGCCGACTGGTCTGCTTCTACACCTACGAGTGCGATTTAGGCGATGGATGGGAAGATCCTTCAGTACACAACGATTCACAGGAAACCCGCTTAAAAGCACTCAGAATGGGCGCCAACCTCATCAACTACGTCTTCACCGAGAAGTGAGCCTACTGCTTACTGTGGACTTTCTTCTTCTGACTGTGGACTGCCGGCTGCCAACTGCTTACTGGTCTTCGGCGTACGGCCGGCCTTCTTTAATGCTTCACTAATGACAAACTCAAGTTGCCCGTTTGTGCTGCGGAATTCATCAGCAGCCCATTTCTCCAAAGCCTCATACATCTCTGAATTCAGCCGCAGCACAAAGGACTTCTTACTACTCATAAAATATTAGTTGTGCAGGGTACCGGCATTGACGATCGGCTGGGCTGAAACATCCGAACACAATACCACCATAAGGTTCGATACCATAGCTGCTTTTCTCTCTTCATCCAACTCAATAATGCCTTTTTCCGATAACTGGGTTAAGGCCATCTGGACCATACCAACAGCGCCTTCAACAATTTTGGAACGTGCAGCAACCACTGCCTGTGCCTGCTGCCTGCGAAGCATTGCCCCAGCTATCTCCTGTGCATAAGCAAGTGAGTTGATACGGGCCTCGATCACTCTAATTCCCGCAATATTCAACCGCTCCCTTAACTCATGTGCCAATTGCTCGTTCACTTCATCCACACCTGAGCGCAGCGTGATCTCCGCTTTCTGATCTTCGAAATTGTCATACGGATAGATTCCGGCAAGCTTTCTTAAAGCAGCATCACTCTGAACCGTCACGAAATGTTCAAACTCATCAACCTCGAATGCTGCTTTGAAGGTATTCTCTACTTTCCATACCAGCACAAGGCCGATCATGATGGGATTACCCACACTGTCGTTTACCTTGATTGGCGCTCCATCGAAGTTACGTGCCTTTAATGAAAGTTTCTTCCTGATAATAAGTGGGTTGAACCAAAAGAAACCGTTGTCTTTGATCGTACCCACGTATTTCCCGAAAAGCACCAGCACCAGCGCCTCATTCGGGTTAACGACCGCTAAACCCACCATACCGAATACACTGATCATCATGACCGGGATATACACGTAGATGAGTGCCTGATAATAAACAATGCCCAGAACTGCACCAATGAACAGAGCGAGCCAGATGGTCAGCATTAAGAAGCCACCTTTAGGTTTTAATTCAGATTCATTTTTCATTTTGATATCATTTTGATATCACAAATTTAAATCAACTTTTGATTCTGACCAAATATTTTCAAAAAAAAAGCTGCCCCGGTCACCCGAAACAGCTTTCTAATTGAAATCGAGGTAGTTAATTTTTGTAAACGTCAATCTCATCGAGCAGAATCGAAGGCATCGAAGTGTAGGAACTGGCAAAACCGAGAATATTCCTTACTGCATTTTCTGGTGCACTAACCAGAAAATCTGATTCAAATTCTTCCATCAATTTAAACTCTTCTGTAAGGTTTCCATCTTCTATAAGGCCTGACTCAATGTTGACGAGAAATAAAAGGGTAGATAAGTTTGTCATAGGCACTACTGCAATTAATTAGTGTTAATTTGAAATTAAAACGCACTTGGTTTTGCCGTAGTATGTAATAGGTAAAAAAAAAAGCTAACAGCGTCTTTTCGTCTTTTTAAAGTTGACAGCTTAAAGAATAAGAAAAGCTGTCAACTTTACGACAGAGTCAGCGTCAACTGCTTGTCTTTCATCATTTTTCGCATGTTGATCAAGGCATATCTCATGCGTCCGAGGGCCGTATTGATACTGACGCCAGTCTGATCAGCGATTTCCTTGAAGCTGAGTTCGCAGTAATGCCTCAGATATACCACCTGTTTCTGGTCGTCGGGCAACAGATCAATCAGCATTCTCACTTCCTGCATCACCTGATTCTGAACAATCGACTCCTCAATATTCATCTCAGCGAGCTTGCGATTATTGAACAGATCCATATCGCCGGTTTCGTTAGGAACAGTATTGAGCAGCTTTTGCTTTCGGTAATGATCAATGATGAGATTGTGAGAAATCCTCAGCACCCAGGAGAGAAATTTACCTTTATCGTAGTAACGTCCCTTATTGAGCGACCTGATCACTTTAATAAAAGTATCCTGGAAAATATCTTCAGCCAGCTGTTGATTTTTAACGATCAGAAGGATATAAGTATATACCCTGTTCTTATGACGTTTGATTAACTCCTCGATACAGGTCTGATCACCTGCAACATACTGTTCAACGAGGGCATAATCATCAAGATTATGTAAACTCAAAACTACCTCCTTTTTAAGAATTAACACAGAAGTAGAATTCCCTCGATAACAGTCCTCCTTTTAGTTTTGTTTAACGTTTCTATAATCAGAACGCAAATATACGAATAATATTATACACCTCGCAAAATTTTCCGCCCTGACAAAAATGATCTAACTTTACACCCCGAAATTTATCAAAAATCATGCCCGAAAATAGCTCTGATTCTGAGAACACCA
>CAILAQ010000733.1 GCA_903832165.1 uncultured Bacteroidota bacterium
CTCCAGTCTTCAGTACTCAGTACTCAGTCTTCAGTCGGCAGTACTCAGTTTTCAGTCGGCAATATCAACCTTTTCTAATCGTTTCCTTAACTGTGATTTCAGATGGATTTAAAGAATTAAAGGCATACCAGGTAGCTTTTAAATCAGCAATGGATATTTATCGGGTTACCAAGGATTTTCCAAAAGAGGAGAGGTATTCTCTTACCGACCAGATCCGCAGGTCGAGCCGTTCGGTTTGCGCAAATATTGCTGAAGGGTATAGGAAACGAAATTACCAAAAGCTTTTTATACTGAAGTTAGCGGATTCTGATGGCGAATGCAGCGAAACGATTGTCTGGCTTGACTTTGCCAAAGAGTGTGGATTTCTTACGAATGAAAAACATTCGGAACTTATTGCTCAGAACCATGAAATCGGCCGACTGCTGGGTTATATGATTCAGAATTCAGAAAAATTTCAATAACTGCCGACTGAGTACTGAAGACTGAGTACTGAGTACTGAGTACTGAGTACTGCCGACTGAGTACTGAGTACTGAGCACTTTTCCCTATCTTCGTCTCCATGATCGACTACTCCACAATTGAACGGATTATTACGGCAGCCGAGATCACCGATGTAGTCGGAGATTTCGTCAGTCTGAAAAAGCGAGGCGTTAACTTCTTGGGCCTTTGTCCGTTCCATAATGAAAAAACCCCTTCATTCACCGTTTCGCCGTCAAAGGGAATCTTTAAATGCTTTGGATGCGGCAAGGGTGGCAACTCGGTCAACTTCCTGATGGAGCACGAACATCTGACCTATCCGGATGCACTCCGCTGGCTGGCGAAAAAGTATAATATCGAGATAGCTGAAACGGAGGAATCGGCCGAGGAACTCCAGCATAAGAATGAGCGTGAGTCGATGATGGTGCTCAATGAATTCGCGTGGAAATATTTTTCGCGTATGATGAACGATTCTGAAGAGGGCAGAACCATCGGCTTCGGTTATTTTAAGGAGAGAGGATTCCGACGCGATATTATTGAAAAATTCCAGCTTGGATATTCACCGGAACAGCGCGATGCCTTTGTGCAGGAGGCCCTGAAAAGTGGATATAAACAAGAGTATATTGTAAAAACGGGACTCGGAATCGAAAAGAACGATCGCTTTTTTGACCGTTTTTCGGGCCGCGTCATGTTTCCCATTCACAGTCTCTCAGGCCGGGTAATCGGCTTCGGCGGACGTATATTGCGAAGTGATGCTCAGGCAGCCAAATATCTCAACTCCCCCGAATCAGAGATCTACCATAAGTCCGCTACTCTCTATGGGATCAATTTTGCCCGCAATGCAATGGTGCGTGAGGATAAGTGCATCCTGGTGGAGGGTTATACTGATGTGCTCTCAATGCATCAGACAGGCATTGAAAATGTTGTTGCCAGCTCAGGTACCTCTCTGACCGAGGATCAGATCCGGCTTATCAAGCGGTTTACCTCCAACGTGACTATCCTGTATGATGGTGACCCTGCAGGTATCAAGGCCTCACTTCGTGGGATTGATATGATTCTGGAAGAAGGAATGCATGTTAGGGTGGTATCCTTACCGGTAGGGGAGGATCCCGACTCTTTTGCCCGTTCCCACAGTTCCTCGGCTATGCTTGATTTCCTGAAGGAAAACGAGACGGATTTTATCAGGTTTAAGACAAAATTGCTGCTTGAGGAGGCAGGCAAAGATCCTATCAAGCGCTCACAGATGATTCAGGAAGTCGTCCGGTCGGTGGCCATCATACCCGACCGAATCGAGCGAACCGTATACCTCCAGGAATGCAGTTCCATGCTTGGCGTGGATGAGCAGACCCTGTTTACTGAGGCCGCACGCATCAAGCGCAAACTCTGGGAAAAGAATCGTTCCGGTCCCGGTGGCAGGAGCGGGGAGCAGGATTATTCCCCTGAAACCTACCAACCGCGACAACGGCAGTACGATCATCCGGTTGATGCTCCCGAACCTGATGTAATGCCCGGTGCCCTTTTTGAAACGGAGGAACGTGAGATCATCCGCCTCATGCTCAATTATCCCGATAAAATAGTGATCGAATTGCCAGGCGAACATAAGGATGAGGTAATCCCTGTTACGGTTATGGACTTTTTTCTGCAGGAAATGGAAACCGATAATCTGGTTCCCGAAAATCCCTTATATGCGAGAGTTTTTAAGGAATTTCAGGAAAAATGGGGTACCCCGGGAGTGAATATTCAAACCATGCTCACGAATAGCCAGGATCCCGAAATCAGCCACCTCGCCGTGGACCTGCTGACTCCCGGTTATCAGATCAGTAAAATTCATGAGAAGGGTGGGGCATATGTGCGGTCGGAGGACCAGATTATAAAAATTTTGGCGCCTGAAATTCTGGCCTCTTACCGAAGCAAGAAAGTTAAGCAGATGATCAGTGTCATCGATGATCAGATCCACGGATACCAAGGCACCGACGACGATGTACTTATCACCGGCCTGCTCGAAGACCGCCGCCAGCTCGAGGAACTTCGCAAAGCCTACTCGAAGGAGCTGCGCAGGATTATAATATAATGTGACAGGTGACGAGTGACGCTGTAGGGGAGGACCCGCGCGCATAGCCGTCAACCTAAGGGCTATTTCTGCTATAAAACAAAGGTTGGAAGGTAAAAGGTTGAGATTCGAATTTAGAATTCCGAATGCCGATGTACAAGATTCAGGGCACCATGAAGTAGCGGATTTCCACTTCATGAATACTTGGATCTCCACCCTCGGAACTCGGAATTCTGAATTGGAATCTCATCATTCTTACTTCAAATTTCTCCTTCAAAAGGCCAATAAAATCGTTAGGTTGACGGCTATGGACAAGGCTCCTCCCCTACATGTACCTTTTGCCTTCCGCCCTTACTTGCGCCTTGCGCCTTGTGCCTTGAGCCTTTACTTGCGCCTTGAGCCTTTTTTCGACTGTTACGGCTATCACAGTACATTTCGCCGTACATTTACAGCATATTTTAAAAGTTGCACAAAATGAACCACTTAGGTAATCCTCATACATTCCATATACCCGTAATGGGCATTGGATACTCCATTGATACCGCTGTGAGGGTGGCTCCTTATGGTATTTCTTCTGTTATCTCTTTGGTGGATGACATCCTGATGGAGAAGATGAGAGAATTCTATAGCCACAAATTGAATATTCCCTTTCAACCGATATCCAGACGAATTAAAGACTTCAGGGCCAAGAGGATAACATCTTATTTGAACCTGGTGGATACTATGGTTAAGGAAAAGTTCGAAGAGATAAAACTCGCTGCCATTGAGAAGAAAGACGAGTTTGACCGCTATATTGAAATGTTACCCGATTTCTCCACCCTGAAGACAGAATTTAATGATCTGATCGCTGCCAAGGCAAGTATGGCTGAGATTAAAAAATGGGCATCCAATCGTTTGCGTCCAGGGTCTATCGATGTAAATATTATGACCAAGCTCGATAAGGAAAATTACCTTTCGGGCGAAACACTTCCCCCTGAATTTAACGATGCACATGCTGCTCTCCGTGGATTTGCCGAGAGTAACCTGGAGTCATCCATCGTTCTTTCAGCCGGCATGAACCCCAGGTTGTATGCTTACCTGGAGAACTTCTACGATTTTTATCCGGATCAGGCGGGATACATTAAAAAGAAAATTGTACTAAAAGTCAGTGACTACCGATCCGCTATTATCCAGGGAAAATATCTGGCAAAAAAAGGGATTTGGGTATCTGAATATCGTGTTGAATCGGGTTTAAATTGCGGTGGTCATGCCTTTGCTTCTGATGGAGCTCTGCTTGGACCAATTCTCGAAGCTTTTAAGAATTCGAGGGAGGAGCTTACCCATGAAGTGCACGAAATCTGGTCGCAGGCACTGATTGCCAGAAACCGCCCAGTTCCGGCCGAAATTCCGGAAATGCGGATTACAGCGCAGGGAGGCGTTGGTACTGCCGAGGAGCAGGAGTTTCTTATGGGTTATTATGGACTGGATTCAGTAGGCTGGGGTTCGCCCTTTCTGCTGGTTCCTGAGGCCGTTACAATGGACGAGGAAACCCGTCACCAATTGGCAGCCTCAACAGAAGATGACGTTTACCTGAGCGGAATTTCCCCACTGGGTGTTCCATTTTATTCACTTCGCGGTAATTCTAAGGACGTCGAAAAGGAAGCTCGTATCATCAAAGGTGAGCCGGGAAGCCCCTGTCCAAAACAATATGCCAGTCTGGATACTGAATTTACCGATAAAGCCATCTGCACGGCTTCCCGTGAATACCAGCAACTGAAAATCGATCAGCTGGATCATTTGGGTCTCAACGAAGCCGATTATAAGTCGAAGTATGATGCTATCGTTGAAAAATCCTGCATCTGTGTTGGTTTGGGCACCGCTTCATTGCTTGCCAATGATTTGAATCACAGAGCTGAAGGAGCGGGCGTTTCCGTATGCCCCGGACCTAATCTGGCCTATTTCACACGTGAAGTAAGCTTGCCGGAAATGGTGGGACATATCTATGGAAAGAATAATGTTATTGAGCGGACCGACAGGCCCCATATGTTCGTTAAGGAGCTGGGTATTTATGTTGATTACCTGAAAAACAGGCTAACTCCGCGACTGAATCCGGCGAATCCTAAAGAGAAAAAGACACTCGATTCATTCCAGCAGGGAATACGCGAAGGGATTCAGTATTATAAGGAATTATTCTCCGGAAAACTCACTCAGCTGCAGGGAAAAGTCGACGATATTCTGAAGGAACTCGATAAGAAGGAAGCGGAATTAGGATAGTCTGCAGTTGGCAGTTGGCAGTACTCAGTCTTCAGTTGTCGCGGTTGCCCTCGGAGAGTTGTCATTCCCGCGAAGGCGGGAACCCCGTCCC
>CAILAQ010000734.1 GCA_903832165.1 uncultured Bacteroidota bacterium
TCGGGTATTTTTAGATTATTTCATTTTTACCAGTTTAACTGATTCCGTACGGTCCCCAACTCTGAGCCTGCAAAAATAAATCCCGGGACTAACCTGAGAGCCATTGCTCCCTGACCCATTCCAAAGGAGTTCATATTCTGCCGCAATAAATTCACTGTCACACAGAACAGCTACTTTTCTACCCCTAAGATCATAAATTTCTGCAAGTACTGCAGATTTTTCTGGTACAATTATCTTAAAACGCGTTTCCGCGGTAAAGGGATTCGGAAAATTTTCAGACAATAACTTCGAGGAGGCCAGGTCCTGAGTTGAAATCCTGATAGTGGAATAGGCCTTCCGGCTATTTTTATCGACCACCCTGACTTTAATTTCATAAAGCGTATTGGGTTTATCAGGTTGACAGAACAACCATCCGGTCTCATCAAACTTGGTTTCAACCGGTAACAGATATGGATTGATCAGCAAACTATTGGCACCTTCCACCTGACCCGGATTGAATCCTGAGATTCTTCTGAACTCATTGTTATCCCCATTGGATACACCCACATCCTGCATGAGACCTTCCGGAAACAAAACATCGGGCTTATCATAAATAAAACTGATGCGGCCATCAGGATGAAGTTCGCAAACAATCGTAACTACACTGCCTCCGCCCGGGGTTGGAGCCATGGCGTTCCAGGTGATGGCCATTAAGGTGTCGTTACTATAATATGAGATAGAGTTTCCTTCATTGTAATAATCCAGGTCGGTTCCAAAACCGTTGATCCTTTTTATTGATGCAAAAACCAGATCCTTATCTATTGCATATGGATAAGCATACTCTTCCTGATCAAAAAGCAATACAGCATCTTCATTAACAGAGAAATGATCATATTCCTGTCCATAAAAACGGAATTTAAACGGAAGGTCAATCCGGTTCACGGTGTTTCCCGACTGACCATTATATAAAATTTTGCCTTCCCATTTCGGGATCGCTAAACTCCTGAAAGCCATCTGATAATCAGGCACCAGCTCCCATTTATATGGATTTGCAGCACCGTCAACTTCCATTTGAACAGAAACATAATCGCCCGACTTCGCAATTAGTTTTGGAACTTCCTTAATTCTTATCCTGTTAAATCTTAAAGGACGCACCACGCTCATCAGCGTTCTGGAATTACTTTTTATCTCTGCCATTTTCTCTTCGCAAATGGTGGAATCGCGGGAGTTAAAATCGTTATATACCGTCATGGAACGAATCACACCATCGCTGCTGCCCCAGGATCCCTGATCATCAACAATTAAAAAAATTCGAACGGGGCCATCGGTCTCCACAAAATCGAGGAGAGGAGAGATGTCCATTCCAAGCTCAAACCTCGTGGCATCGGGGTTTCCATTCCCATAAAGCGGCAGCCGGCTTCCCTGGTAATTAAACATCGGGAATTCAATAATATGCCCTGGTTCTGTGGCATCCGGATCATTTGATATGCCTGCCATAATCCTCACACAACTTCTGCATCCATGTGAAAGCTCAGCCCTGAGGGTTAAGATTGGTGCCATGGTTTTCACCGCTTCCACAATATGAACTGATTTATTCCAGAGGCCTCCCTCATAGCCATAACAGCCTAAAAGGTGATACGGAACATAGGCAAATCCGTTGTCGCCCCAGTTCTTGCCCCAGGTATTGGCGACAAGAAGTGCCCCCTTTTCAAAATCTTTTAAATCAACAACATGATCCCCATTTATATCGATATTATTCGTGTATTCGCCATCGGCATTCCTGTCGAGCCGGATAGAATCATTATAGCCCACAACAGTCAGAGCATGACCAACATAGGTACCGAAAGTGGTTATATACGAAGCTCCTTCATCATAAGAATTTACAGGCAGCCGGGCCAGGTTCATTCCGCCGCTGGCAATCTGAAAATTAGCCATTCCGCCAAATTTCGATCCATCAAAGTGGTCGTATAGATAACGTTTTAAAATCTGAAGTTCTTCCGGAGTTCCAACCGGCAGCGACCAGTTTTCAACAACCCGGTTTTGCATTGCACGATAATACCGGTCGTAGCCCGACATCCAAAAGTTCAGGTCGGGAGTATCAGGATAATCGATCTGGTTGGGCGCGCCACCGGCTTTTATGATCTCCCAGCTATCAAAATAGCTCACCCCATTTCCGTACAAAGCACTATTGAGAAAATTCCATACATACATCGGAGAGTACCGGTTCTCAGGCAATCCTCCGTCGGCATTGCGCCAACGGTTCAGTTCATAAGTCAGCAGGTAACCGATGGAGCTCGACTGGTTACAGCTCCATCCTGTCTGATTAAAAATATCCGGGAAGAATTTGCTTTTTGCCAGGTTTATCTTGGCCGGAAGTTTTACAGAGGATTTGAGGAGGATTTCCTCCGGAACCGAAAAACGCCGAAAATCCTTCCCGTCAGACAGTTTCTGACAAAAGACAGATAATGACATCAAACTAAAAGCCAATATGACTAACAGCTTCCGCATAGATCTAAATTTAAGGCAAATCAGCGATATATTCTACCTGTCAACCGTTAGCTTATCATCCAGCATACGGTTGTTATACTGCTGGATAAAGGCTTTGACTTTCATCTCCATCTGCTGTTCGATCTCCGGATATATTCCGGCAAGATTGTTGGATAAAAGAATGTCGGCCTTAATATTATAGAAGCCGGTCTCCGTTAATCCGTTAAAGAGGAAAAGATAGTCGCCCTGCACCAGCTGGTAGGTATTTGTTGTATAAGTGATTACGAATGGTTCCTCCTCCTTGTTCAGAAGATTTCGACCAAACGCAAAGTAGGGCTTATCATAATTAAGGTAACCCAGGATGGTCGGCATGATATCGATCTGCTGGGCAAGGTCATTAACAACGCCTTTCAGGCTTCCATCGGGTTTGTAAAAAACCACCGGTACGCGAAAAGCTCCGATATTGGTTTTATACTCCAGATAGGATGATTGGCTCGTATGGTCTCCTGTGATAACAAAGAGTGTATTATTGAACCAGGGCATTTTCGATGCGGTCTGAAAAAACTTCCTCAGAGCAAAATCCGAATAACTAATGCATTGATTGATTGGCATTGGCCCCTTCTTAAACTTCCCTTTATAACGTTCAGGAACTACAAAAGGATGATGGGAAGAGACAGAAAA
>CAILAQ010000735.1 GCA_903832165.1 uncultured Bacteroidota bacterium
AATATCCCTCTTTTCCGCGTTCTTCCGTAACTTAGGGAAATATAATCGCCACCCATGAAAACAACCATTGCCATCCTTTTAGCGGTCCTTACTATCGGGATATATTCCTGTAAAAAGGAGGATATCGCCGGCAAGGACCTCACCATTCTGTGCGAAGTGCTGAAACCCTATAATTATCAGGAAAACGGGGTTCTCAAAGGGATTACTGTTGATGCCGTTACGCGGATTCTGCAGGATCTCAATCTCGATAATTCCATCGGAATCACCACCAACTGGGATTCCATTTACACTTTGCTGCAAACGCGGGAAAACACGATGGTCCTGACCACCGTAATGACCCCCGAACGCAAGCCCCTGTTCAAATGGGTGGGCCCGATAACCCTCTGGAGTAATTCTTTTGTGGGCCTGAAAAGTTCGGGATTGACCCTCACCACCATCGACGATGCTAAAAAAGTGACTGCTGTTGGTGTGGTAAAAGGATATGATACCGGAGCCGTGCTTACCAGTCTGGGCTTCACCAATGTTGTTCAGTACAATACCCTCAATGAGCTTGTACAGAGGCTTTTTGACAAGTCGGTAGACCTGATTTTTGATGATCTGGGGACCCTGCAGTTCAACGCGGCGGGTCAGTCGCTTGATGCCACCAAAATTACCAGTCTGATGACCTGGAACTCGGCACCAGCGTATCTCGTATTTTCAAAAGACGTATCCGATAACCTGATAAAAAACTGGCAGGAAAAGCTTGATCTGCTAAAAGATAACGGCTTTATTCAAGGCCTTTACGACACCTATCTTCCCGGAACCCATGCTCCGGGGCGTATCCTGATGTTTACCGAGGAAAATCCACCGCAGACCTATCGCGATGCCGCGGGAAACCTTGCGGGCAGTAGCATGGACATGCTGAATTACATGCTGACCGGGAGCAATCTCGGGGGACCGGTGGAATACACCAACTGGACCAATGCTTACAATCAGATATTGTTGGTGCCCAACTCCATGGCATTCAGCACACTCCGATCAACTGCCCGGGAAGGCCTGTTTCAATGGGTAGGGCCCATCTGTAAGAAAAGATATTGCTTTTATGTGGCTTCCTACTCTGATTATCAGATCGCCACCATCGATGATGCCCGAAAAATGCGGTCGATCGGAACCGTTGCGGGATGGTCGTCGGAGCAGGAACTGGCCGCTCTGGGATTTAACAATGTGGTCACCTGGGCAACGCCTCCGGAGGTATTCAAGAAGCTGATGGATGGCGATATTCCCTGTGCTGTGCTGAACGATATCAGCATGCGGATGCTGGGCGATGCAGCCGGACACCCGCCAAAAGATTACCGCAAGGGGGCCATTTTATCCGAAGGCCAAACCTACCTCGCCTTCTCAAAAGACACCGATCCGAAATATATCACCACGATGACCAATGCCTATAATCTGATGGTGAGCAGCGGTAAGCTGGCGGAGATATGGAAGGCGTGGTATCCCGATATAATTTGGTAAACCGGTTTATAAGGCAGAGGGCAGAGGGCAGAGGGCAGAAATTAGTAAAAAGAATCAGGGAATAGGAAATAAGGGGCGCTATTAATTGCCACTAGTTTTAACTAGTGGATCAGGTTGATTTACAGATAATTCAGGGCTTGAGCCCAATCTCTTTTTTCTACTAATGCAGGATGCTGAAAAATTGGCCTAAAGGCCTTAAAGAATTTATAATCAATACATTCCAACCACTAGTTGAAACTAGTGGCAATTAATTATTAGACATACTGAGTCGGAGCACTTTGTACCATTTTTACACATCCTCTTCAGCCTGGGGTTCACAGCCCCCGCAGCACCCCCAGCGGCCCGGTAACCGTCGTCATATACACCGGATTCTGTGTGTAACCGGTTGGCGGATAGATGCATTCGTAGGGTCCGCCATGGTTGGGACCAGGCAGGCGGAAATCGGTTTTCCTTAAATGTGCAATGAATTCTGCGGCGAGCTGTTTAGCCGCATCACGGTCGGTACGCGCCATGGCATAACATACCCAACCGGTAGCGGTTCCCCAGTAGGCGCCATTCTGATAGCTGTTTTTGCCAGCCAAAGCCTTTTCCCAGGCCGTTGACGCGCTGAAGTCGTCGGTGGTCAGAATATGCCTTATTTGCCCTTCCATGGCCATGGTGCCGGCACGGTACGCTTTGGATAATTCAACCGAGGCCCGGATTGCCTTTGATCCGTCGAGTGCTCCGATATAAATGGCAAAAGCCGTTGCCCAAACATCGGGCTGCTTGCTTCGACCGGTGCTGGCCCTCAGCAGACCGCGCTCTTCAGCAAAAGCCTCAGTAAGATACAGCTTGATTTTATAGGCAATGGACCGATATCCGGCTGCATTTTTACGATAATCAACCGGTCCTGTTAATCCGGCTTTTTGTTCCGATATTCCGGCCATCCATCCTGATATTTCGGCCATTTCGAGAGCTGCCCGGTACCGCAGCAACGAGCCGAAACACACCTCGCCAGTCATCGAAACAACATCGCGAAAACCAAAATCGCAGGTCGGCAAAGAATCGCTGATAAATGCCATCTGATGTTCAGGTTCGAACGGGACCTCATCAAACGCCATCCCGAGTCGCTTATACAGACTGATATTATTCACCACCTGATTCAGCAACCCCTTTTCATCTATGGATTTCAGGTAATACCAGGCCATGTGGATAAAATAGAACTCATCGCAGAAAGGAGGCTGCCGCCAGATTTCATTACCCTGATCCTCATAAACATAAGTCCCGGGAAAGTAAACCGGCAATCCGTCGTTTATCCGGATATGATCAGGAATGGAACCGATGGGCACCATACTACCGGTTTTCGTTCTCCAGGTGGAGTCGGACTGGCGGGCGGCGGTATACAAAAGGATATCAAGCTGTTCCTTAGGTGTTATCAGACCACTTTCCAGCGACATCGCATAATCCCGGATCCAGAACGAAGGATAGCAGTCGCGGCCACCGGGTTTTATCAGGGTAATGCCCGACCGGTTGG
>CAILAQ010000736.1 GCA_903832165.1 uncultured Bacteroidota bacterium
CACCCTGGAACGTTGCCATTGGGAATCATCCATCTGGATTGATGGAAACTTTGCCGGCAAGATGAACAGTCTGGCTACGGCACATCAGTACGACCTGTCAAAAATTGCCACAACCGGGTCCCATCTCCTGACTATCAGAATGGATAACCGGATGATCGTTAATGTGGGAGAAAACGCCCACAGCGTATCCGATCATACCCAGTCGAACTGGAACGGGATTGTCGGCAAGATGACCATTGAAGCTCTTCCGATAGTCAGCCTGGGAAATATAAAACTCTATCCGGATATTGAAAATCATGTTGTTAAAATTGTCGGAGGGATCGAAAACAGTTCCCCAGGGACCCAACCGGTTTCGATTGAAGTAGTGGTGAGCCCTTATGGAAAGCCTGGCAATTCAATGAATCCCATCAGGTTGAAAAAAGAAATTCCGGCCGGAACCGAAGCTTTTGAGCTCGTTTATCCAATGGGGGATGATTGCCAGCTTTGGGATGAATTTTCGCCCAGCCTGTACAATATGAGCGTTAGCCTGACCATGGCAGACACGAAGGATGTGCAGAAAACCGACCTGTTGTTCGGCATGCGTGATTTCAAAGCCCAGGGAACCCGGCTGGCTGTCAATGGTCGGCCCACTTTTCTCCGGGGCACACTGGAATGTGCAATATTTCCCAAGACCGGTTATCCCGCGCTTAAGGTTGAAGAGTGGCAGCGTATCTATAAAATCATTAAAGCACATGGCCTTAACCATATGCGGTTTCACTCCTGGTGCCCGCCGGAAGCTGCTTTTATCGCTGCCGATATCGAGGGGATATACTTATATGTTGAGTGTTGTGCCTGGACCTCCGTGGGCACAGGCAATACATTTGATGACTGGCTCTATTCTGAAAGTGAACGGATAGTGAATAATTATGGGAATCATCCTTCCTTCGTGATGATGTCCTACGGGAATGAGCCGGGAGGCAGCAATCAGGTTGCCTTTCTCAATGACTTTGTAACCTATTGGAAAAATAAGGATAAGCGCCGGGTTTATACCTCCGGCTCCGGTTGGCCAACTGTTCCGTCCTTCGACTTTTACAGCACGGCAAGTCCAAGAATTCAGGGCTGGGGACAGGGTCTAAACAGCATCATCAATGCCCAGCCCCCACAGACCGCCTATGATTTCAGGGATATCATCGCGAAAGATTTTCCAGGGAAACCGGTGGTAAGTCACGAAATAGGGCAATGGTGCGTATATCCCGATTTTAAAGAAATGTCGCAATACACTGGAGTTCTGAAAGCCAGGAACTTTGAGATATTTAAGGAAACTCTGGAAGCCAATCATCTCGGACAGCTGGCCGATTCCTTCCTGCTGGCATCCGGTAAACTCCAGGCCCTCTGCTACAAAGCCGATATCGAGGCGGCAATGCGCACACCCGGAATGGCGGGATTTCAGCTTCTCGACCTCCACGATTTTCCGGGACAGGGAACGGCGCTGGTGGGCGTACTTAATCCTTTCTGGGAGCAAAAGGGATATATCACCCCTGCCGAATACAGCCTGTTCTGCAACTCCGTCGTGCCGTTAGCCCGGATGACAAAACTGATTCTCAATTCGGATGAGTCATTTAAAGCAGATATTGAAATCGCCAATTATGGAGCCGCTAAACTTAATGAAGTCGGAGGGCCAATCAGAATTTTGAATGCTGAAGGACAAATTCAGAAAGAGGTTTCATGGTCGGCGGCAGCCATACCAACCGGGACGAATACGGCAGTCGGGCAGATTGAATGGGCGCTGAACGGGGTGACCAAGGCATCGAAATTTACACTCGAAGTGAGTGTTGGCGACCGTATTAACCGATGGGATTTCTGGGTATATCCCAAAGCCGGCACAAAATCAGGAATTCCGGTTTTCACCAGTGTTACTCCACAGTTAATCAAGGTACTTGAACAGGGAGGATCCGCCATCCTGAGTCTGGGGCCGGATGGTGTGGCTCCTGAAAAAGGAGGCAGCATTGCCCTCGGTTTTTCAAGCATTTTCTGGAATACTGCGTGGACTCGTGGTCAGGCCCCGCACACGCTGGGTATACTTTGCAATCCCAGGCATCCGGCTTTAAAAGATTTCCCGACTGAATATTACAGCACCTTCCAGTGGTGGGATCTGGTTTCGCAAGCCAGGCCATTGCTGCTCGACGGGCTCACAGCAACGCCGCAACCCATAGTCAGGATCATCGACGACTGGTTCACCAACCGCAGTCTGGCCCTGATATTTGAGGCCCGTGTCGGCAAAGGCAAACTCATCATGTCCGGCAGCGACCTTACCCATAATCTGGATAAGAGACCCGCAGCGCGAGGGATGCTTCTCAGCCTTTCGCGATATGCTGAATCAAAGGAATTTGACCCTGGAAAGACGATGACGATTGAGGAGGTGAGGGGGTTTCAGAAGTAAGAAGTTAAAGATTCCAATTCAGAATTCTGAATTCCGAGGGTGGAGATTCAAGTCAGCATTTAAGTTGGAGGGCTCTTCAGATCAAGGGTTTGTCAGATCATGGGAATTATTTGCGCTGACCTTTTTTCGGATGGTGGCAAATATCTTCACCAATTCTTCAGCCTCGGATGAAAGTTTAATCATTTCCAGGTTGGATGGATAAATCTGTTTAAAGAACATCAGCCAATAATAACTTTCCCTCAATTCCTTAAGAACTGCCCCAATCTTATAAATAAAATCCTTTCTGGAGCTTGCTGATTGTGCCTCCCCATAATGGGCTCCAGGGGAGGAGGATGCCCTGACAAGTTGGTTCTTATTGTCTCTGAGATCGACATTGTAAGGCAATCTCTGTATGCCATTGAATACATCAGCCGAAAAGTTCAACAACCGCTTTTGTAAATCATTCATGTTTTACCTTTTTCTGTATATAGAGGCAAAAACCACCCTGAAATGGAAAAATTTAATCCGGTATTTTATCAGCTAAGGAAACTTCATGATTACTTGAATCTCCACCCTCAGAATTCGGAATTCTAAATTGGAATCTCTAACTTCAATTATTCGGAATTCTAAATTGGAATCTCAACCTTTATTATTCGGAACTCTGAATTGGAATCTCTAACCTTTTACTTCAATACTTTGGAACCCAATTATGGTATATTTGCCGTAAATTTTATTCCAATGGTGTCACCTGCAAAGAATTTCGTCTATCGCGCAGCAGCATTAATCTCCGTTCTATTCCTTTTTCCACTGGCCACTTTCGCGGCGGGAACCGGGGTTGTTCCGTCGTTAGGCCCGGTTCGGGTGGAGTTCATAATCTTTGCCCTGACACTGGTTGGGGTGGCAGTATTTCATAACAAAACCATGCAGGTTGCACTGACGGGGCTTGCTGTGGTGCTGGCCTTTAAACTGATTTTCGATCCCGGATTTAATCTGGTCGAGCATGTAATTGGCTCCCCTGAGCGGGAAGGTGAATGGAGAACTCTGGTTAATCTTTTGGGATTATTATTCGGATTTGCGATTTTGGCCAAGCATTTCGAAGAATCCCGGGTCCCTGATGTTCTGCCTAATTATCTTCCGAACGGATGGACGGGCGGTCTGTTCCTTTTGCTTATTGTCATGGTCATATCTTCATTTCTGGACAATATTGCAGCCGCGATGATAGGCGGCACCATGGCCATGGTCATGTATAAAGGAAGAGTTCATCTCGGTTTTCTGGCGGCGATTGTGGCAGCGAGCAACGCCGGAGGAGCAGGTTCTGTGGTTGGGGATACCACAACAACGTTGATGTGGATCGACGGAGTAAGCCCTGTATGGGTGCTCGAAGCCTTCTGGGGTTCTATTGGCGCCTTCATGATTTTCGCCGTAGTGGGAGCCCGTCAGCAGCATAAGCATCAACCCATTGATGCCAGCAATGAAGCCGGGATCAGGGTAGATAAAGGCAAACTTCTAGTTGTCCTCCTGATATTGATCGGTGCCATCCTGTCAAATTACCTGCTAGATTTTCCTGCCCTCGGAGTTTGGGTTGCCATCCTTCTTGGAACAACATTCCGTAAAACGCCATGGCATGAAATGAAAAATGCATGGCGAGGGACTGTATTCCTTATGGCATTGGTTACTATAGCTTCCATGATGCCTGTTGAGGAACTGCCTAAAGCCTCCTGGTTCAGCTCCTTCAGCCTTGGATTCGTTTCCGCTGTTTTCGATAATATTCCGCTTACCAAGCTCTGTCTTGAACAGGGCGGATATGACTGGGGCATCCTCTCTTTTGCCGTCGGATTCGGCGGTTCGATGATCTGGTTCGGCTCCTCAGCCGGGGTGGCGTTGTCCAATATGTACCCCGAAGCAAAGAATACAGTAAACTATCTCAAGAAAGGCTGGCACGTGATAGTCGCCTACATTATCGGATTTTTTATCATGCTCGGAATTGCCGGTTGGAATCCGCATCCCCCGCATAAAAAATCGCATGAAAGCGCATCGAAAGAAACGATAAAATAGTAACTTACCTCGCCTCTGATTTTTGATATTTTTTGTTCTAACTACTTGTAATTCTTTCCATTATGGCCAAAGGTATTGTCCGGAAACTATTGCTGCCCAAGGAAGAAAAGTTCTTTCCGATGTTTGAAGACATGTCTGAACTGATCTCGAAAGCTGCTCATCTCCTCGCAAGGGTTATCGACCACAATGAGCCTTCGATGCAGGAGGAAACGTTTAAAGAGATCAAACTTCTTGAGACCAAGGCAGATGAAATAGTTCACCAGGTTTTTGATACGCTCGACGCAACTTTCATCACTCCGTTCGACCGTGAAGACATTCAACAGCTGACCTCTAAGCTTGATGATGTTATGGATAATATAAATGCCTGCAGCCAGCAGATCAAATTATATAAACCCAAAAAACTACTTCCTCAGTTTCGGGAGCTTTGCCTGGTTGTAACCAGGGGAACTGAACAGATGAGGGTGGCTGTCATGGAACTGCATAACCTGAAGCATCCCCAGAAAATCAATGATGCCTGTGTAAAGATCAATGAATTGGAAAACATTGCTGACGACATCTACCATCAATTGATATCCGAACTTTTTGAAACGGAAACTGATCCGATTGAACTTATCAAAAACAAGGAGATTCTTGAAACTTTGGAATCCACCACCGACCGCATCGAGGATGTTTCAGATATTCTGAAAACCATCATCATAAAATCAGCATAAATATTAACCTGTTATGGCAAGTACCGGTTTCATAAAAAAAATTCTTCTTCCTAAAGAGGAAAAATTCTTTCCATTATTTGAAAATCTGGCCGATCTGGTTGCGGAATCTGCCGGAATCCTGTCCAAAATTGTGGAAAGCAGTGAACCTTCGCAGGAGCAGGACCTTTTCAGGGAAATAAAAGCCCTGGAGAAAAGAGCTGATGGTATTGCTCATGGGGTTTTTGATGCGCTCGATACCACATTCATCACTCCATTCGACCGCGAGGACATTCATCAGCTTGTTTCTAAAATGGATGACATACTTGATTATATTAATGCCTGCAGCCAGCAAATCAAGTTATACAAACCAAAAAAACTGCTCCCTCAGTTCAGAGAGATGGTGGCAGTAATTATCCGTGGTTGTGAGCAGCTCAAAATAGCTACTGCAGAGCTTCATAACCTCAAAAAACCGAAAAAAATATCAGACGCCTGCGTCAAGATCAATGAATTGGAAAATGTCGCTGACGATATTTACCATCACCTTCTGTCTGAATTATTTGAAACAGAGAAAAATGCTATCGAACTGATTAAGAATAAAGAGATTCTTGAGACATTGGAAATGGCAACCGATTCCATCGAGGATGTATCTGATATTCTTAAAACGATCATCATTAAATCTGCATAATCCCTCAGAGAAGCATGAACCCCTCACGAGCTAAGCTCGATAATGCAATGAAAATAATTTGAGGGCTACATGAGTACAAGCCGATTTGCTTTGTAACTATATATTTTTTACGAATGAAATCAAAAAAATTTATGGCCGGACTCGTTCTTCTGGGCCTACTCTCCGCCTGCAAAACAAGTCCAAAAACTGCTGCTATGGATAATCCACTTCTTACCAGCTTTACCACCCCATTCGGCGTTCCGCCCTTCGACCTGATCAAGCCCCATCATTATACACCTGCTTTTAACCAGGGGATGGAAGAACATATGAAGGAGGTTGAAGCCGTGATAAGCAATAAAGAGGAACCCACTTTCGAAAATACCATCGTGGCGCTGGATAAGAGCGGCGAACTTCTCTCAAAAGTATCACGGATATTTTTCGGACTTGCTGAAGCCAATACAAATGACTCTCTGCAGCAGATCCAGGTTGCCATTTCACCTGAATTATCTGCACACAATGATGCCATCAGCCTGAACCCTAGGCTTTTTGCAAGAATAAAATCGGTTTACGAAAACCAGAAGAAGTTCAACCTCGATGCTCCCCAGACCTATATCCTCGAAAATCTTTACAAAGGTTTTGTTCGTAATGGTGCCAATCTGAGTCCTGAAAAACAGGATGAACTAAAAAAGCTGAACTCTGAATTAGCCGTTCTGGCTGTTCAGTTTGATCAGAATGTCATGTCGGAGACCAATGATTTCAAGCTCATTATCGATAGCAAGAATGATCTGGCAGGATTGCCTGAAGGATCGATCAGCGCAGCTGCGGACGCCGCCAAGGCAGCCGGGATGGAAGGGAAATGGATTTTTACTCCTACCCGCCCGAGCATGACGCCTTTCCTGCAGTATGCCGAAAACCGTGAGCTGAGAAAGAAACTTTACAACGGATACCTTTTTCGTGGGAATAACGGCAACAGCAAGGACAACAATAAGAACCTGGCAAAAATCATCAGTCTCAGAGCACAAAGAGCTCAGCTGTTAGGCTATAAAACACACTCGCACATCATTCTGGAGTCCAGGATGGCTAAGGTCCCCGAAAATGTTTTTGCCCTGCTTGATAAGATCTGGGCAGCAGCCATTCCGGCATCCATCCGCGATCGCGAAGAAATGCAAAAGATTATTGTTGCGGAAGGCGGGAAATTCAAGCTTGAAAGCAGCGATTGGTGGTATTACGCCGAAAAACTGCGAAAGGCAAAGTATGATATGGATGAAAATGAACTGCGTCCTTACTTCAAAATGGAAAATGTAAGAGACGGAGCCTTTGATGTCGCAAATAAATTATACGGAATAACATTTACCGAAATCTCAAATATCCCGAAACCTCATCCGGAAGCCATGACTTATGAGGTTAAAGAAGCTGACGGATCGCATATCGGGGTTCTGTACATGGACCTGTATCCGCGCTCCAGCAAACAGCAGGGGGCATGGTGCGGAGCCTATCGCGACCATTGGTTTAAGGACGGCAAGGAAATCACCCCGGTAGTCACCATGGTAGGCAATTTTACCCGACCGGCCGGTGATAAACCCGCTTTGCTAAGCCTTGATGATGTGCAGACCCTTTACCATGAGTTCGGACACTCTCTGGAAGGACTTTTTACAGAAAACAAATTGGGTACCACTTTCGTAGCCCAGGATTTTGTCGAATTGCCGAGCCAGATCATGGAGCATTGGTGCACCGAGCCCGTTGTGCTGAAATCATTCGCCAAGCATTACATCACCGGCGAACCCATCCCCGACCAGCTGATCACCAAGCTGACCAATACCAGCTATTTCAACCAGGGATTTACCTCAACGGAATTTCTTGCAGCCTGTTACCTTGATATGGCTTTTCACAGCCGGACAGACACCGCCCTGCTGGATATCGGAAAATTTGAAAAAGAATTCCTGACCGGCAAAGGGCTGATCCCGGAGATTGAACCTCGCTACAGGAGCACCTATTTCATCCATATAACAGGTGGTTATGATGCGGGATATTATGGTTATCAGTGGGCAGCGGTACTTGACAATGACGCTTTTGAAGCTTTCAAGGAGAAAG
>CAILAQ010000737.1 GCA_903832165.1 uncultured Bacteroidota bacterium
CAAGTGTAATGCTGTCCCTGAGGGCAACAAAGCGGAAATCAAGATCGATGATCCTTCCGTGATCTGTTTTGCGATAAGCACGGATAAGTGCAACCTCCTGCACCACGGGAACGCTATCGTTCCACATCCAGAGATTTTCGGCTTCGATCTGAGTTAAATCGTTTCCGTTTTGAAATATTATTTTGCCGGTAGGCCGTGCAAAAACTATTTGCAGGGCATGAAGATCGCCACGTTTGCTGCCGAAATCCACTTCCGGCCAGGCCCAGTAAATGCCGCGATGATGGGGATGATCCTTCGACCAGTCGCGTGTCAGCATCTCACCTTCCAACCCGTATACCGGATGAATGTAGTTGCTCCGGGGAACGGCATAAATGCTGGGATTTGCCATAAAAGTGTCAGTCGGCGTAACAATATACTTGTTTGCGGCTAACGTATCCAGGGCGTCTTTTTCAAAAACATTCTTGTAGTTGTACTGAAGAACGGGTTTGCCATTCTCCGACATGATTATCTGTCCGCTTTTCGGGTCCTTGCCGGATTGCATTGCCGGTCCATGCTTTGACTCACACGATAAACAAACGATCAATCCTGACAGCAGGATTAAGTGGCACAATCTTTTCATAAAGACTATAATTTACAGGTTTTATTTTCTTTTGTTTCTGCCCATTAAGATACGAACGTTATCCATTAATCATCAACTCCTGATACGATCGGTAATCATGCGGTGCCAGGAAATATCTTCCCACATTCCGCTGAATTGAGGATGGGTAAAATTTGAGGTGCAGATGAACTTATATTCGTTGTGTTCTTTTGCCAGATCCACACAGATTTCGGCCGATTCCTTCACCCAGTCCCAGGGCAGGTCGGGATGATCATACCAGCCGATGGGTCCCCAGCCTTCGGTGTTGCCGCAAACAATTTTATTGTCAGCTGCCTTTTTAGCGATGGAAGTAATCATGGTATCGATCCATTCCACCAGCGGCTTTTTGTTTTCTTTCCAGCACGACATGAGGGCTGCATAATCTGTTCGGAGATCCCTGTCGATGGCTGTATTGGCAGCAGTCCCGATATGGCCTCCGATCATTCCATTGTGATGAAACCAGACATGAAAATCCATAGCAAAATCATTACCCCAGAGTGCAGGAACCCAGTCTTTCTTGGGTGATCGAAACTCCTCGATGATCTTGCCCTCTTTCGTTGAGGCAACAAACTGAGGCATGGCATCCATCCGGATCGCATTGTATCCGCGTTCGGCCAATTCTTCCAGCACCCGGTCCCAATTCTGAAATTCGCCGTATTTATGGTGCCGTAATATCCAGCTGAAATCCCACATGGCTATGGCGACCGGTTTCTTTACTTTAGATATCGGCAAAAGTTGTGCTTTCCCCGGATTATTCAATAATTCTGGATTTGTCGATGAAGCTTCACTTTTCCCTGATTTCAGATCACTTGCTTCAAGTATTGCGGACGGCAGCATGGCAGCTGTTCCGGCCAACGCTGCATTCTTCAAAAAACCTCTTCTTTTCATAAAATCTCATATTTAAGAAACAGATAGCTTCCCGGGTCCTTCATTTCAAAATTCAACAGACCATCAGCGGATGTGGTTGATGTCCAGGTTTTGCCTGTCTCAATGTCGGTAAATTTCAGGGTTCTGCCAGATGTTAGTTTTAGCTTGATGGCCTTCGTGGCCTGATCATTATGCAGTTCCCTGAAAAGTAACAGATAATTGCCTGCCTGATCTTTCTCATTGATCATTTGAAAACCCGACCAGCTTTGGTTGTCCGGTTTATCTCCAATCGGGAATGTGTAACAGTTAAAAATGGCCTCGCGATGAATCTTATACTTTGAGATAAAATCTTTAAGCTCCTTTTGTCCCTGATCGTCGAGATATTGGGCGCCCTGAAAAAAGCAGGGGATAAACGGCACTCCCATGGCAAAACAGTAGGAATGACTGTGCTGCGGTGCATCGCTGCGATCAGGATTGGTTCGTTTCGGATTTTGCAGCATCACCTGCAATTTATTGCTGTTGAAATACTTAGCCATCAGCCAATGTTGTCTTAAAACCTGGTAGGGTACCATGGTTAAATGCGCCGGCAGGCTCTCCTGGATATTCTGAAAATAGATGCTTCCGTACTCCTTGCAGAAATACCAGCCATAGCGCGGATCGTCGTATTCCGGGCAAAGGGAGAACTGCGTTTTCATCCAGGCATACTTCATCACTTCGCGGTATTTTGTAATTCTGGCCTCATAATCTGCGCGGTTAACCAACTGGTCAAAATCCACTTTCCATGAGATAAATCCAAGTTCATCGATATTTTTTTTCAGCTCTTCCGGGGTTGATAATTTTGCTGTTACCCACAAGCCGAACTTCAGGCCATACTTGTTTGCTTCTGATTTCAGATCTTTCCATCCGTTTTTATATTTCGGGGAAAAGCTTTGGGCATCCGGGCCGCCACCGCTTTTTTGCCAGCCGTCATCAATCTGCATCACATCGATCCCTAATTTACTCAGTGCCGGGATCTCCTTCATCAGATATTTTTCATCAGTAAACTGGGCACCACCCGGATTTGCCGGTCCCCAGGTATTGCTCAGCAGAAAAAGATCCCTTTCGGCATAAGCGGGATAGCGGGCCCGGTCGAATTGCTTAAGGGCAAGTTGCATTCCGTCATTTCCGTCAGACCAGATTATTGTCCAGGTGGCCCAGCAATCGCGGTACCGGTCGGGAATAATTTCATCGGGGGTGAGTCCCCAGCCGGTAACTGACAGCCCCTCCGGGCCGGAATAGAAGCTTCCGGTATAGTGTGCCTGCTGGTTCACGCATTTGGGCGATTCTTTAACGACAGCAATCCCATCGTTGCCATTGTTATATTCCACACTAAGGCCACTGGTCCGGTTATTATCCTCGGTAAGAAAAAGAGGGTATCCGGTAACTACAGTTTCCTCGAGCATGTCGCGTGATGGATCGTGCCTGCTTCCGGGATTATTGTAGTAGCCCCAGTAACGGCGGGAATTTTGCCGGGTGAAGTCCAGCGGAAGGAATTCAGTTCTGGCGCTGGGCACGGCAATCCAGTGCCCGCAATCCATCCGTTTGCCTTCATTATCTGGCAGGCCTTTGGGAGAGAAATTATCCAGTGCCTTAATTCTGAGTTGTGTGCGGATTCCGGGTGCGTCAGGAAATGCCCAGATTACATATTGTACGAGCAATTTTGCATCCGGGTATTTTATAGTGGCTACCACCTGCAGATGCTTATTGGTGAATCCATCGTCATCATTTTC
>CAILAQ010000738.1 GCA_903832165.1 uncultured Bacteroidota bacterium
GGGTATTTGTCCCAATGGTTGGCATATACCTACGAAAAGTGAATGGGAAACCCTTGTGGCAACATTGGGTGCTGATTCAGCAGTCGAAGATTTGCTGCTGGGCGGTTCATCTGATTTTAATGCCTTGTATTCAGGCTATGCTGAAAGAAAATTTATAAAAATGCTGAATGGTAAACCAGAATACGAATGGAAGTTTCAAGGGCTGGGATCAATTACCTATTTCTGGTCGTCTACTCCGCTCCGGGCTCCTCAGGCAATGAGTCATTGGTCTTTCACCCTGATCAAAGGCAATCCGGCTGTTTCGACCGGATATGATCAGCGAGCTAATTTCTATTCTGTCAGATGTATAAAAAACAAGTGAACAGCTGATGAAAAAAATATTTCTCTTCGGTTTTATAGTTTTCTTTGTTTGCTGTGAGAAGAATCATGCCCCACTGATTCAATCTGTTACCTGTACTCCGGAAAGTCGGAAGCCCGGAACGATATTCTCCTTATCCGTACAGGCGACCGATCAGGATGGTGATCTTCTTAAATATAGCTGGGTTGCGGATGGAGGAGTGTTCATTGATTCTGCGAACCTGAACCAGACAAAATGGAAATCACCGTTAGAGGCAAGTGGCAAAACATACAATATCGAAGTTTCGGTCAACGATGGAAGCACCTCTGTTAATGCAAAATACATTATTAAACTTGCGGTCAACAATGCACCGGTTATAACCGACCTTCGATCCTATCCCGTGACCGATGTTGGAGGGACGGAGTTTGCCGTTAAGGTTATCGCGCATGATCCTGAAAATGATCCATTAACTTATGTTTGGAGTTGTATGGAAGGCGAATTTACCGACGGTAAAGATCGTTCCCTTGCCAGATGGCAATCCCCGGTTGGAAACCTGGATAAAACCTATTCGCTTTCGCTGGAAATATCCGACGGCATTAACAAAATCGATACAATCCTTCAGATCCCGGTGCTGAAATCGCCGGGAGGAAGTTTGTCCGGCTACACCTGGTTTTTCGGTACCAGTATTTATATTGCCGGTGTAACAATGAATATTGCCGGCAAATCAGCATTGTCTGATTCAACAGGGCATTTTGAGATAAATGATATTCCATCCGGTACTTATTCTGCAGAAGCAATTAAGGCAGATTACAGTGCCTTGTCGAAAGAGATTATCATTTCCTCCGGAATCACCACAAATACAAATTTTTATCTGTCCTCCCAACGTTATACGGGTAAAGCATTTGGCGTTGTTAAAGACCAGGATGGGGAAATAATTGATGGAGCTCTTATCCTGATGTTAAATCCTGACCAAACGGAAAGTGAAATAAAAGTAACCTCCAATTCTCAGGGAAATTATGAATTAAGCAGTATCCCACTGGGAAACAGAGCGTTGATTGTTAGGAAGGAAGCTACTCAGATCAGCACCTTTGAATCCAAACAGGTTGACGTTTTGGTGAGCAATCAGGATACTCCTTTAGATTTTATCCTTCAAAAAGCTTCATTAGTACCGGTGGTAATCACACAACCGGTTAAACGCGTGTCATACAATTTCTCGGCAAGTGGTGGTGACGTGACTTATGATGGCCAATCTCCTATCCTTAAAAGGGGTGTCTGTTGGTCGCTGAGCTCTAATCCCCAGGTTGCAGACAACAAGACTTCGAATGGTTCCGGCACCGGACCATTTGAAAGCAGCCTTACCGGACTGGCTGCGGGAACCACTTATTATATCCGTGCATACGCTACAAACAGTTTTGGCAATACCGGCTATGGCGAGGTAATCAGCATGACCACGCTTCAAACAGGAAGCTTAACGGATTCCAGAGACCAGAAAACGTATAAAACGGTCGATATCGGCAGTCAAACCTGGATGGCCGAGAATCTGAATTACTCAGCGCCGTCGGGCTCCTGGTGTTATGAAGATAAGGCATCCTATTGTACCCAGGCAGGACATTTATATGATTTTAACAGGACCATAAACGTAGGTAGCGGCAAGGATGTTTGTCCAACCGGATGGCAGGTGCCAACAGATGCGGAATGGACTCTGTTAATTGAATTCCTCGGTACTAATCCAGGGTATCAATTAAAGGCGAGTTCGGGATGGACCAATAATGGTAATGGGGATAACAGCTCGGGGTTCAATGGCAAACCAGGAGGAATGCGCCAATACGATGGTACCTATGATGGCTTTAATGATTTTATTCCCTTTTGGGCAACCTCTTCAGGACAGCCAAAAACGGTGGTACTAAGCAATTCAGGCAACCAGGTGTTCATTAGTGATGCTTCGGCCGGATCGGGAACAGCTTATATTCGATGTTTGAAAAATTGAAAGGGGCAAAATAGCAATGAACCCCTCATGAGCTAAGCTCGCAAAATGCAATGAAAATAA
>CAILAQ010000739.1 GCA_903832165.1 uncultured Bacteroidota bacterium
GCTAAATCTATGAATATGAAAACCTCGAAACGAATGTTAATGTACCTGGTGATTACCCTGATGGGGGGATCGCTTATGACAGGCCAAGCCCAGGACCGGTTGAAAGAGATGCCGGGCTATGCTCAGTATCAGAAAATGGCCACGGAAAACCGTGGTGCGGTAAAACAGGGAAGCCTGACGGTTACCTGGTCGGAAGACGGTAAAACTTTTGACTATCAGATGGATGGAAAGAAATACACCTACAACGTCAAGAAGCTGAAGGCGGTTGAAACCGGTGCAGCTCCTGCTGATGCAGGTGGCGGTCGGTTTGGCGGCCAGGGTGGCGGACGCGGTCAGGGTAATGCTACCCGTGGAACCGGCGAACGGGTTCAGCGTGGCAGGCAGTACACCATTGCCATGTCGCCCGACGGAACCCTGAAAGCCTTTCACAAAGACCGGAATCTTTACCTGAGCAAGGCTGACGGAAAGGAAGTTGTCACTATCACAACCGAGGGTAATGAAAAGGCCCGTCTGAAATTCGGCTCAGCGAGTTGGGTTTATGGCGAAGAGTTGAGTCAGAATACGGCCATTTGGTGGTCGCCCGACGGAAAAAAGGTGGCATTCTACAAGTTTGACGAAGGCAAGGTGCTGGATTATTACCTGCAGTACAACCAACTGAAACTTCAGGACTCCGTTGAAATCGAGCCCTATGTTAAAGTTGGCGCCAATAACCCGGTACCGGATATCCTCGTGTATGATCTGGCTACGAAGAAGACAACTAAAATGGATGTTCGTGAAGGCAAACCATTTGATAACAAGGTGGTTGGGCATTATATCTACGACATCAGCTGGTCGCCCGATGGCACCGAGCTGCTGTTCCACCGAACCAACCGAAAACAGGATATCATGGAACTGGCTGCTGCCAATCCCGAAACCGGCAAATGCCGGGTGGTGATGCACGAAGAGTGGCTGCCCAGCTACACCGAGAATTCCCCGATGATGATGTTCCTTAAGGATAAAAACCGTTTTATCTGGGCATCGGAACGCTCCGGGTTCAAGAATTATTATCTGTATGATATGACCGGCAAACTGCTGGTTACCCTCACCAACCATCCATTTGAGGTGGCTTCCGTGGTGAAGGTTGATGAAGAGGCTGGCATGCTGTATTACATGGCCCGCAGCGGTGATAATTACATGAAAATGCAATTGCATCGGGTTGGACTCGACGGCAAGGGAGAGGTGCGGCTAACGGATCCGACTTATAATCATCGGGTTAACCTTTCACCCAACGGGAAATATTTCATTGATATTGCTCAAACCCATGATATCGCTCCGTATACACAACTGGTCGACAGCAAGGGAAAAGTGCTGACCAAACTGGCTGACAGCGACCTGACCAAATTCAACCAGCTGGGCCTGAAAAAAGTGGAGCTATTCACCTACAAGTCGGCCGACGGGGTAACGGAACTTCATGGGATGCTTCATTTTCCATCCAATTTTGACCCGGGCAAAAAATACCCGGTAATCGCCTCGGTGTATGGCGGTCCGGAGACCAATGGCGCCAGCGAGAATTTCTCAACGCCTAACTCCATGACTGAATATGGTTTTCTGGTGGCTACCTTTGATTTTCGAAGTGCAGCCGGCAGGGGCAAGAAATTCATGGATCCTTATTATGCTCACCTGATGATTGTGGAGATCGATGACCTGGCCGCCGGTGTTAAAGCCCTTGGTACCCGGTCATATGTGGACAAGGACAAAGTAGGCATCTTTGGAACGTCTTATGGTGGAACTACTTCGGCAGCCGCCATTCTGCGCTATCCCGATTTGTTCCATGCCGCCTGTGCCAACTCAGGTGTTATGGATTTCCGGAATTATGATGATATCTATGCTGAGCGCCATGCCGGCTTGCTCGAAGAACATCTGGCTGATTATGAAGCCGGTACCCTTGGGACTTACGCTGCCAATCTGAAGGGCCATCTGATGATTTATTACGGAACCTCCGATAATAACGTTCATCCGGCCAACTCACTCCAGCTGATCCGCTCGCTGCAGAAGGCAGGTAAGAGCTTTGAGGTTCAGGTAGGTCCTGACATGGGCCATACGGCATTGAACTTTGACCGGATGATGGAGTTCTTTATTGAGTATCTGGTGATGAGGTAAAAGGTTTAGATTCGAATTCAGAATTCCGAATGCCGAAGTACAAGATTCAAGTCACCATGAAGTAGAGATGGATAATTAGCCATTGGAAATGAAGGATAAAGCAGATAACTATTTAGAGAATCATTTCATACACCGGAGTAACTGGCTGAGAGCAGCTGTTCTTGGTGCAAATGATGGAATCCTGTCAACTTCCAGTCTTGCGATAGGAATTGCAGCTGCGAGTACTGGCAGAGAACCTGTTATTTTAGCAACTATCGCTGGATTGGTAGCCGGTGCATTGTCAATGGCAGCAGGTGAATATGTTTCCGTAAGTTCTCAGACAGATGTGGAAGAGGCTGATATTGAGCGAGAAAAACAAGAGCTGATTGATATGCCCGAGCTTGAATTACAGCGATTAGCGGAAATTTATGAAAAAAGAGGGCTTAAGAAGGAAACTGCATTAACCGTTGCAAAAGAATTGACTGAAAAAGATGCCCTGGGAGCACACATCAGAGATGAACTGGGCCTGAATGAAACCAGCAAGGCTAACCCAACACAGGCAGCTTTTGCTTCAGGCCTGGCATTTTCGGTTGGAGGAATACTTCCTCTTGCGGTAGCACTCTTTCTGCCGATAAAAAGCATTGAATATTTTCTCTACGGTTTTGCTATTTTCTTCCTTGCTATTTTAGGTGCACTGGCTGCTAAAACAGGTGGTTCAAGTGTAAGTAAAGCAATCATCAGAATTACCTTCTGGGGTACAATAGCCATGGGGTTAACTGCACTTGTCGGATATTTATTTAATGTTAACGTTGGATAAAAAAGGGTAACGAATTAAATGATGAAAACCTATAAGCTGATCGCTGGACTTATGCTGATTTTCTGTGCTTTGGATACAACACCGGTTTGTGCACAAACCGGTGATCAAATCCTTCGGGTGTTTCCCGAAACAACCAGCCAGTTGTATAATGCATTTCTGACCAGCGTTCCTGATATTCAGGTGGAGACCGTGGTGGGGCAACTTCCAAGATTACCACGCAACATTAAGGGTGTCTATCCCAACAATATGGAACGTCCGGATGTAAGAGTAATCTGGCCGGCACCCGCTAATAATAGTCAGGTACTTACCGCCGGCACCTATACCGTAACAGGAAAAATTGCCGGAACCGACTTACATCCGAATGCGATTGTTACCGTTAAAGAAACTGAAGCACCTGCTACACCGAATCGAACGCTGGAAGTTTTCAGTCTTGATCAGGTTACATTAAACACTGATATTCATAACGATAAAACGAAATTTATAGAGAACCGCGATAAATTTATTTCCGGCCTTGCCCTGACAAATCCTGACAATTTCCTTTACATGTTTCGTAATGCCTTTGGGCAGAAACAGCCTGTGGGAGCAGTAGCACTGGGTGGCTGGGACAGTCAGCAAACGAAGTTACGCGGTCATGCCACGGGTCATTATCTGAGCGCAATAGCTCAGGCCTATGCCGGCACCGCATACGACGCAACGCTCCGGGCCAATTTTGCGGATAAGATGAAATATATGGTGAATTCACTGTATGAATTATCGAAACTGTCCGGTCAACCACAAACATCCGGAGGAGCGCAGGTATCGGATCCAAAATTGGTGCCACCGGGTCCGGGTAAATCAGGCTTTAATTCAGATCTGAGTGTGGAAGGTATCCGCACAGATTACTGGAATTGGGGCAAAGGATTTATCAGTGCCTATCCTCCCGACCAGTTTATTATGCTGGAAAACGGGGCGACTTATGGAGGGGATAATGCAAAGATCTGGGCACCCTATTATACTTTGCATAAAATCCTGGCCGGATTGATGGATATTTATGAAATCAGCGGGAATGAGAAGGCGCTGGAAATAGTAAAAGGCATGGGCGACTGGGTATATGCCCGATTGAGTCCGTTGCCTACCGAGACACTCATCAGTATGTGGAACCGGTACATTGCCGGAGAGTTCGGGGGAATGAACGAAGCCATGGCAAGGCTGTATAGGATTACAAAAGAGCCTCGTTATCTGAAAGTTGCACAATTATTTGATAATATTAAAGTATTCTATGGGGATGTTCAGCATTCGCACGGGCTTGCTAAAAATGTAGATATGTTCCGTGGGCTGCATGCCAACCAGCACATTCCTCAGATTATCGGGGCACTGGAGATTTATCGGGATTCCAAGGCTCCTGAGTATTATCATATCGCCGATAATTTCTGGGAGATGGCCACTGGTGATTATATGTACAGTATCGGAGGAGTGGCAGGAGCGCGTAACCCGAATAATGCCGAATGTTTCACCAGTCAGCCGGCAACACTTTATGAAAACGGTCTTGCGGCTGGCGGCCAGAATGAGACCTGTGCTACCTATAATATGCTCAAATTAACCCGGGATCTATTTCTCTTTAATCAGAGTGCGGAGCTAATGGATTATTACGAGCGCGGGCTTTACAACCACATTCTTGCTTCGGTTGCAGAGCACTCCCCGGCGAATACCTATCATGTATCCCTGCGGCCGGGTTCGGTAAAACAGTTTGGCAACGAGGATATGGATGGTTTTTCCTGTTGCAATGGAACAGCGCTCGAGAGCAGCACAAAACTTCAGAACTCCATTTATTTTAAAAGTGCCGACAACCAGGCTTTGTATGTGAACCTTTATGTGCCTTCCTCATTAAAATGGACCGACAGGAATATCACGGTAACGCAAGCCACCGCTTATCCAAAAGAAGACCGTACCCGTTTAACCATAAAAGGGAACGGCAAGTTCGACCTGAATGTACGGGTGCCACATTGGGCCACCAAAGGCTTTTTTGTGATGATCAATGGCAGGGAAGAAAAAGTTAAGGCTGTGCCGGGAAGCTATCTGACAATAAACCGTAATTGGAAAGATGGGGATACGGTTGAGTTGCGCATGCCGTTTAAGTTTTATATGGAGCCGATAATGGATCAGCAAAATATTGCCAGTTTGTTTTACGGACCCGTTTTACTGGCAGCCCAGGAGCCGGAGCCCCGGACTGATTGGCGCAAGGTTAGCTTAAATGCAGAGGATATCAGTAAGTCGATATCAGGCGATTCCGGTCAGTTGCAATTTACTATTGACGGTGTTGTTTTTAA
>CAILAQ010000740.1 GCA_903832165.1 uncultured Bacteroidota bacterium
AGTACCGGCATGGCAAAATTAAAATCGACACTGCCATAGGTCTGACTTTCGATCACGGTGCCCGGATCCGTGCCCGGGTCGTCAGGATTGCACGACCCGATTGCACAAAGGAAAGCCAGTATAAGTATTCTGAATATCTTCATGTTAATTCCCTTTGCTGTCTTTAAAATTAAGTGCCGCCGTTTTTACATTTCGGGCAAGCTCATCGATGGTCACAAATGAAAGCGCAAGGTTTGGCACCCTGGCAATGCTTCTTGATGAGAAAATTCCAAGGCCATTGCGCAAATTGGAGTAGTCGCTGAAATTGGTAAAATTTGAACCGGTCTCCACACCCGCACGGTAATGAAATCCAAGGTCGATACCCCCCGAGATCATAATAAACTCTACCGAGATCACTTCACGAATGATGCCGGGAACCACCGGAATATTTTTAGACATGGCATCATAAAAGGCAGGGCCGCCCATGGTGTATTCCTGCATCTGGTCAGTCTTCAGGTCGAAAACACCGCCGCTCGAATAATCAGCAGAATTGAACTCCTCGCCCATCGCGGAGGAATCTCGGTAATTTATCCTGAAAATCAATTCATAAACGCCGGTATTCACGCCCGGCGACCAGCGAATAACGAATGGCTGTCCGGGCTCAAAATTTATTTTCCGTATCGATAAAGGCAGTGGATCAGCAATATCCGGGACCCCATGAATCATGATTTTTGACGAAACCATTTTATTCAGATCGGGGAAATAGACATACAGCTGATAGGATTTCCCGGGATCAGGCTTAAAGGCGGAGGAATAAATCCGGAGATTGGTTACCGGAAAAAAGCCTGAATCCTTTTTTATAAAACTGTCCGGAGCAAATCTGTAGGTATCTCCCTTAACATCGCCTGTATACTCCTCGATATAAACCTCATGGGTGATATTCCAGACGGTGGAATCAGCATCGGGCGGAATTCTCACATCAGCATTGCCACCCTGATAAGAGCGGCCGATGCGTATATATTGGATAGAATCTGATGGATCGAGCAAGCAGTAAACAACTGGAACCGGCTGACCATCAGTATAGATATCAACATTCTCCGTGCATGCGGCAAAAATCGAAATCAGTAATATCGGAAGGAGAAATCGTCCGGTTGACATTTTCATTGACTGTTTATGCGGGGGGCACCTTCAAAGATAAAAAAAATCGAGACACGAAACACGAAACGCGAAAGACGAAGAAGAAGATTGTGACAGGTGACGGGTGACGGGTGACGGGTGACCGGTGACGGGTGACGAAGAAAATTGAGGAAAGATTTGGTTTATTCATGGGGGCTTCTATTTTTGTACCCGATTAGATAAAAATGAAAAGCGAACAACTGATAAATAATTTGGCTAATTGGTGCTGGCGTACCCCCTTCGGGCGGTTGTAAGCAGCAATGTCGAATTGTACTCAGTTCAAAGCGGGCATGTTGTTTACAGCATGCCCGCTTTGTATTTAGTAAACTCTTAATTTAAATGATATGACAAAGATTCGAAGAATTATCCTGACCGAAGATGAGATGCCGAGGCAATGGTACAATCTCGCTGCCGACATTAAATGTCCGCCTTTTATGAGTCCGGCCGGACCAGTACCACCCGAAGCATGGGCACCGGTTTTCCCGATGAACCTGGTTGAACAGGAGTACAGCACTCAGCGCTGGATCGATATTCCTGAGGAAGTCCTCAGCCTGCTCACCCGCTGGCGCCCGGCACCGATGCATCGCGCCTATGCATTGGAGGAAGCGTTGGGTACCCCGTGCAGGATTTATTATAAGAATGAGAGTCTGTCACCCGGCGGAAGCCACAAGCCAAATACGGCCGTGGCCCAGGCTTGGTATAACAAGCAGGCCGGCACCAAGCGGCTCACCACAGAAACCGGAGCCGGACAGTGGGGAAGCGCACTTTCTTATGCCTGTTCGCTTATCGGTTTGGAATGCAAAGTATTTATGGTCCGCGTGAGCTTCGATCAGAAACCGCTGCCCAAGCTGATGATGCAGACATGGGGCGCTACCTGTGTTCCAAGTCCGAGTATGGAGACAGCCGCCGGCCGGGCAATTCTCGAGCAATTTCCAGATACCCCGGGAAGCCTGGGCATTGCCATCAGCGAAGCTATTGAAGCTGCCGTGACTGACCCAACGGGCCAGACCAAGTATTCATTGGGCAGTGTGCTGAACCATGTTATGCTGCATCAGACGATCATCGGTCTGGAAGCAAAGAAACAGCTTGAAAAAGTGAACGAAAGACTGCCTGATATCGTTATCGGCTGTGCCGGTGGCGGAAGCAACTTTGCAGGATTGTCGTTCCCGTTTGTACTGGATAAAATCAATGGTGCCAAGATGGAGATCATTCCGGTTGAACCGGCTTCGTGCCCTTCCCTCACCCGCGGTCATTATGTTTATGACCATGGCGACAATGCCAAGATGACCCCGCTGGTTGCCATGCACTCACTAGGTCACAATTTTATTCCGGCCCCTATTCATGCCGGCGGTCTGCGTTACCATGGCATGTCGCCGCTGGTAAGCCGCGCCGTTGAAGACGGACTGATGGCTCCACGCGCAATCAATCAGCTGGAATGCTACGAAGCAGGAATGTTGTTCGCCCGGACCGAAGGGATCATTCCCGCTCCGGAATCATGTCATGCCATAGCTGCAACCATCCAGGAAGCCAGAAAAGCAAAAGAAGAGGGCAAAGAAAAAGTGATCCTGTTCAACTTGAGCGGTCACGGAATGTTCGACCTGCTGGGATATGAGAAATTCATGGCCGGTCAGCTCCAGGATTATGAGCTGCCGCAAGATGTCATCAATAGGAATCACGAAGCCTTAGCGGGGTATCCGATGCCATAAGACAATGTGCTAATGTGCTAATGTGCTAATGTGCCAATGTGACAATTGAAGGATGAAGAGGCTGTCTGAGAAGGCGGCCTCTTTTATTTTGATATTTGTCGTTAATATTGCGTCAATTGTCGTACTTTTGAGAAAATAAGCCTTATGAAGAATTACGAAATCCCGGATGATGCCATCACATTCGAATCGGTGGGTGATATGGATGTGTTTTATCTCATGAGGGTTGCGCGGAAGGGTCTTGAATATTCCCACTTCGCTTCGCTTACAAAATCTTTTCCATTCTCGATGAGTGACTGGTCGGAGTTTTTACATCTCTCCGAACGCACAATACAACGTTATGCCAAAGAGGCGAAAGCCTTTGATCCCGTTTCCTCGGAAAAGATCATTGAGATAACCTTATTGTACAAGGAGGGAGTTGAGGTTTTTGGTCACCAAAAAAAATTCGATTCCTGGTTAAGCTCTCAGATTGTTGCCCTTGGAGGTGCTGCACCCAGGGAGCTCCTCGACAGCACCATAGGAATACAGCTGATCAGGAATGAATTGATGAGGATCGAACACGGGGTTCTGGCATGATTGTTTTCAGGCTATCCAAACTTGCCTGGGCATCGGACCTTTCCGGGAATGGAGCGCGCCTGGCAGGAGGCCGATGGAACAGTCAGGGTACCGCGATGGTTTATACCAGTGAATCAAGAGCTCTTTGCACGGTCGAAATAGCTGTACACACCGGGTTAGGCATACTGCCATCAGGGTATCAGTTAATCACCATTGAAATTCCGGATGATGCGTCAATTCTCGAGATCAGGCCAGACCAGCTAAGACCTGAATGGAGAGCATTTCCATATCCTGTTTTCACCCGGCACTTGGGCGACAGGTTTGCAAAGGAAAACAAGGCTTTGGTTCTAAAGGTCGCGTCGGCCGTGGTTCCCGGCGATTTCAACTACCTGATAAACCCGTCGCATAAGGATATTTCACTGATAAAGATCGTGAGTATTGAAGCCTTTGAGTTTGACAAGAGAATGTGCTAATGTGCTAATGTGCTAATGTGCCAATGTGCCAATGTGCTAATGTGCCAATTGATTTCTCTTATCAATAGCCATTGGTTTTATAACCATGGGGAGAATGCGTCCTAAAAATCTATCGTGTAGGTGTAGGTGATGGGGCCATCGGTTGCTTCGGTAGGTGGGGGAGGTGTTCCCGCTTTCGCGGGAGTGACAAGGGAATTTTCTGGGTTCGCCGGCATTTCAGAAACGGGGGAGTTTGTGATAGAGTAGGTTATGATAGGGCGGTTCAGGTTGAAGTGGATGGTGGCCCGGGTGGAGGTGCGCGTCCGTACGCTTTTGTTTTTCACCTTCTCAAAACGCATCAGTCCGATTACCCGCATAGCCTCCTCATCGCATCCATGGCCCAGACCTTTTAAAATGCGGACATTCTGGACCATGCCGGTATCGAGAATATCGTAAGCAACAATCACGCTGCCTTCAATGCCGGCCTCTTCAGCCTCCTTTGGATACTGTATATTTTTCGCGATGAATTCCATGAAAGCCTTTTTCCCTCCGGGATAGGCAGGCACCTTCAGGGCATCAAATTTTTTGGGGTGTTTAGTCATAGCTGTAATTGCCTTACTTTCATTAATATAAAAACCCAAACAACCACACCGGAATCACATTGTTATGAGCGAATTCAATATTGTCCGCTGCAATGTATGCATCCTCGAGCCCTGCAATCTGCTTCTGATTCTTGTTTGTTCCTCCAACCTCAAAAGTCATTTTGTTATCAATCAGAAAATCGCCTCTGGATGAGTAATTAATCGCATGCCTTACTCTAAGTTGATTGAAAAAAAATGTTTCCCGAATGGTTCCAGTATTGGCTGTTCGATCTGATAAAGCAATCATCAGATTCGGATTATTCAGATAAATTTTTTCGGGTTTGTTAAGCTTGCTGGTACCCGAAGTATCTGATTGGAGCAAGAGAAGCAAGTCGGCCCGACCTAACAAGAATAAATACTTTAACAGTGTATCCCGATCGATTCCGATCTGCTTGCTCAACTTCAGGATGTTGGGTTTAAACGGTACAGATTCTGAAATTACTGAAAGAAGGGTTCTTAATTTCTGGACGGATTGATATTCGATTCGCTCAATTGCAGGCAGGTCATTTTCCAATATTTGATTAACAACTTGAACTATCCGCCGATAATAAGTCTTTTCTGATTCCCTAAAAAAAGGATAGTATCCCGATTTTATGTATTCCTCAAACAATCCGATTGGCTTGATTTTGGAATTGATGGATTGACTGATTTTATCAGTAGTTTTTGTCAATTCGTCAAGAGTCAGCACAGGAAACTTCAACTCGTATTTGAGTTCCAGAAATTCTCTGAACGAAAGCCCGTTCAGTTTATAGAGGATCAAACGTCTGCTCAGGTCAGCCTTTCCT
Organism: uncultured Bacteroidota bacterium; assembly: GCA_903832165.1. GTDB lineage: Bacteria > Bacteroidota > Bacteroidia > Bacteroidales > UBA12481 > UBA12481. Next base: position 5,292 of record CAILAQ010000740.1, read on the forward strand.
TTAAAGATATTAAGCGCAGAAGAGCCGGTAATTACGATCGATAAGCCGGGATGGCGATCATAAATATTTTTTACTTCAACTGACCAATCAGGATATTTATGCACCTCATCGAGAAACAGGAATTTTCCGTTTCGCTTGACAAACTCAAGCGTAAAATCCGTGAGACTGGTTTTGGTAAAGTACAATTCATCCATACTCACATACAATACAGCATCGAGATTTTCACCAAACCTCTCCTTTATGTATTGCAGGATCAGGGTGGTTTTTCCGACCCCTCTTGCACCCGTTATGGCAATCAGTCGATTGCTCCAATCAATCTCATTCCACAAGTACCGTTTAAATTTAAGATTAACCGGTTCCAGCAGAGCACGGAATATTTGAACGAGTTTTTCCATAATATGCGGATTGCATTCCGCAAATATAACTGCTTTTTGCCGATTACGTTCCGCAATATTGATTATTTTTTGAGGATCACGATCTGCAAAAACAGCATTTACAACCCAATCACCTTATTTTCACCACTTTTCATCTTAATCTCCTGCTCTTTACCGGCATAAAACACTTTTGCCGTACCACCAGTTTTGGAACTGACCGAAGCATTGACCAGTTTCCCATCCACCCATTTTAGATTAAAAACAAAACCACCGCGGGCACAAAGGCCTTTCACTTCGCCGGTTGACCATGCTTTTGGCAGTGCGGGAAGCAAATGAATCACACCGGTGTGCGACTGAATCAACATTTCTGCAATACCGGCAGTGCCGCCGAAATTACCATCGATCTGGAATGGCGGATGCGTATCGAACAGGTTGCTCTGCGTGGATTTTCGGAGCAGGGCAAGCAGATTTTCATAAGCTTTTTCGCCGTTTTGCAAACGTGCGTACTGACAAACTATCCAGGCACGGCTCCAGCCGGTATGTCCTCCGCCAAACGACAGACGGCGCTCGATCGTAGCCTGGGCAGCCTTGAAAAGCTCAGGTGTTGCCGGGGTAAATTCGGCCAGCGGATAGAGTCCGAGCAGGTGCGACATATGCCGGTGACCCGGTTCCACTTCGTCGTAATCCTTGATCCATTCCTGAATCACCCCCTTTGAATTGATAACTACCGGTGGCAATCTTTTCTGCGCTGCCTCCAGTTTTGCAGCAAAATCCTGATCGGTGCCAAGAATTTTACAAGCCTCTTTACAGTTATCAAAAAGGGTATTTAATATTTCGATATCGACAGTGGCAGCATAGGTCAAAGCTGAGTTTTCCTTGGTTTTTGTACCTGGAACCAAAAATGCATTTTCAGGCGAATGCGAAGGGTTGGTCACCAGATATCCATCTGGCGATTCCACCAGGAATCCAAGGACAAACTGAGCCGATCCTTTCATCATCGGCCAGGCAACATTGCGGAGAAAAGCGGTATCGCGGGTAAACAGAAAATGCTCATACACGGTGAAAGTCATCCATGGACCGTTCAGCGGCGTGATCCCCCATACACCGTCGGCCACCCCGGTACGGCCAAACGGATCCACCAGGTGATGGAATACCCAGCCTTCGGTTCCGTACATTTCTTTTGCCGTAACGGTGCCCGGAACTACCAGTTTTTGCATGAATGAGACCAGTGGCAGAGCAGTTTCCGAAAGGTTGCACACCTCGGCCGGCCAGTAATTCATCTGTAAATTGATATTGGTATGGAAATCAGCATTCCATGCGGCATTCATGTCCTTGTTCCATATGCCCTGCAGGTTAGCAGGCAAGGTGGCCGGTCCGCGCGAGGAGCCCATCAGCAAATATCGTCCATATTGAAAATACATGGCGATAAGGGCATTATCCTCACCGCCCGATTTCATCCGCAAAAGCCGGTCATTGGTTGGAAGGGAATCCAAATCTGCTCCCTCGAGATCCAGCGCTACCCGGTTGAACATCGGCTGATATTCGGCCAGATGCCTTTTCATCAGGTCTTTATCGGATTTGTCATCTGCTGCGTCGAGAATTCTTTTACAGTTTGCGGCCGGATCAATCGTGCGGTCAAAATCCAACCTGGCAATCGAAAAATCGGTCGCGGCGGTAAGGCGGATGGTAACCTCCCGGGCCCCGGTTACCTTGATGGCCGGGTTTGAAGATGGGACGGCACGCGGGTTTGAAGAAGGGACGGCACGCGGGCCGTCCCCTACAAGAGATTCAACTTTGCCACCGGCGTGCGTGAGGCGGGCTTCGCCACTGAATTTCATGTGGGCGCCGGCCGGGCCACTGCCCTTGTCTTCGGCATCAATGATTTGTCCGGTTAAAAGAATTTTGCCATCCGTAGTTGTTGTAACCACAGCATCCTTTTCACGGGTCATGGTAAAATCGGCGTCGATAGCTCCTCCGTTCAGCGCTTTTATTTTTACGATCAGCATATTATCGGGGACTGAAACATAAACTTCCTGGCGATATTTTTTACCATCAACGGTAAACTCGGTGGCGGCCACGCCGGTTTTCAGATCGAGTGATCTTCGGTAGTTCTCCGGCTTGGTTTTCCATGCATAATTGATCAGCAGATCGCCCAGCGGCTGATACGAGCGAATTCGCGGCGGTGTTCCCAGCATGTTATCATTAGCCAGCTGCCAGGCCTCTTTGAATTTACTCTCAAACAAAGCTTTCTGAATCTCTGGCAGATGAGCCAGCGATCCCGGGTTGTTGTTGTTCACCGGGCATCCGGCCCAGATGCTCTCTTCGTTGATCTGAATACGTTCATTTTCAGCATTGCCGAAAACCATGGCGCCCAAACGGCCATTACCGACCGGCAGGGCCTCATCCCAGACTTTTGCTGGCTGTTTGTACCATAAAGTCAGGTGGTTCGACGCAGTTTTATCAGAAGAATCGGTACAGCCCGATAATAATACCAGGCTGATCAGGAAAAAGAAGGCGATCCGGCTTTTCATTTCAGTTTTCGGAATTTAATGTTTATTTAGTAATAACCAGGTTATCTGGGTTCTGCTTGCCATCCCAAATAGTTATAATCCTAATTATTTTTCTTTGAGCCATTGATCAACCTCCGATTCAACCTGATCATTTGTCAAATATTCACCTTTCCTGATCTGTTCCCTGCCTTCATTTATGGTTTGCTTTTGCTCGGGTGTTGTCCGATAAATCAATTTCTCAGATTTTGCATCAATAATCACCTTTATAGCGGAAAGGAATGACTTGTCATTTATTGCTGAAATCTTTTGAATCAGAATGTCTTTAAGCTCTAAGGTTGTCATAACAACTTTACATTTATACAAAGATATAATACATTTGATCTTGATTCCTCAAAAATCGATTCGAAAACAAATCCAGACCAACATGCTGCTCAATCACCTCAGGACCGCAATCATCGGCATTGCCTTGATTTCAATGATTGCCTGTACCCCGCATGATTTCACCTGCACCCTCAAAGGGACAGTCATCGATCGCAAGAGCGACACGCTAATTCTTTCGAAAAGAAATGAGGATCTCCGATTCGCAAAAATCTTCATTCCGATTATCAATGGGAAATTCGAGTATAAAATGGAGGTAAGTGATATAGTGGCCTGGGATTTAACATTTAAGGATGAATGGGATGGCGGGGGATGGCGCCAGATCAAGTTCTTTCCTGATCAGAAAATAGTCCAGTTCGAACTGTATCCGCAAAATCAGTTCGAGAAAAATAAAATCATCGGGGGCAAAATCAACCAATCAATGGTAAAATATTACCAGGCCATTCAGAAAAATGTTTATTCCCGATTAGCCCCGCTTCTCAAAATCCAGGACTCTCTGGAGAAGAATAATCAATATTGGGCACCAGAATTGGAAAGACTATCCAACAGTTACCAATCGGCAAAAAGTCAGGCTCAGGAAGATTTTTTCAAGAAGCAAATGGATTCTTTGAAAAATACCGGAAATCATTTAACCCCGTTAGCGAGAGAAATTGGAATCAAATACAAACAAATCGGCTCCGATGAGAAACAGTTTCGGTTTGATTATATAAGTAAAAATATCACGATCCAGTCATACTCCATGATCCTCGAAGACCTGGTTGACACGCGGTATACTCCAGAAACGCCTAAATCGATCCGGGAAATATATCCGGTTTTTGCTAAAAAATTCCCCAACCATCCTTACACCAAATTAGTCGGAGATATTTTGAATGGTCTGGAAAACATTAAAATTGGCGGGCATTTTATCGATTTTGCATTGCCCGACCTGAATGGGAACAAGCATACTTTATCGGAGCTGATCAAAGGAAAGGTCGCCATTATTGATTTGTGGGCCACCTGGTGCGGTCCGTGTATCAGGCATACCAGGGAAATAGCACCGATTTATGACGAGTACCACGAAAAAGGCTTTACAATTGTCGGTGTTGCGGCTGAGATAAAAAATACGGATGCGATGAAAGAGCGGCTCGTAAAAGAAAAATGGCCCTGGGTGAATCTTGTTGACCTGGATCGTCAGAACCTTATCTGGGATAAATACGGCGCATCACTCAGTGTTGGGAAGATTATCATGGTCG
>CAILAQ010000741.1 GCA_903832165.1 uncultured Bacteroidota bacterium
AGAGCATTTCGGGCAACCCTTTCATACCATAGATCACTCCCATCAAACCTGCCACGGTGGCTGCCTGATTATCCGCATCAAATCCGAGAGCACAACTTAAATCGAGTGTCCGCTGGAAATCTCCATTCCCGTATAACATTGCTAAAATGGCACAGGCACCATTCAGGTTGGCATTCCAGATAGTCCTTGTCATGTCAGGTTCATCAATATAATACTTCTGAGCCATCTCCTTCCATGATGCTTTCCAGTCATTCGGATATTTTGTATGAAGTGCGATCATATCCTGTACAGTGTGAGAAAATCGGCCGCCAGCTGGCATAGCCTTTAATCCGATAGCCAGAAGTTTACTGATGTCCTTTTCGAAAAATGCGGCCGAATACATGGCTCCATACAGTATAGTTGGCTCAACACCCCAGTCATCACTGGTTATCCTTGCCGCCCATTCCGATTTGGAAGCTGCATAATTAACCATTCCCGGAGCGGTAACCGCCCAGATCTCATTGATCAGCTGAGGATCTATCTGATACCAATGAGGATTAAGGTTTTTACTTCCGGTAAACGGAGGCGTATAACCGAAATGCATGAGTCCGAGGGCTCCCCTGTTAGCCAGCCATACCCGATCGCGGATATGGTACATCCAGGCGTCGCGAAGCCGTGCATAGGTTGGTTCGGGGCCAAATTTCCGCATCTGCAGCAAATACATATATTCGACGTCCGTATCATCATCAGAAAAGGCGCCGTTGTATTGTTTCAGCTTATCCAGATTTTTGGTGTAGCCATAGGGCCAGGTCTCTGCTCCCGGAGCATTGATATATTTTCCTTCATGGGGCAGGCCATATATATTGCCGATCATCTGACCTATCCATGCAGCGGCAATCTTATCGCGCAGGTCGCTGACCTTTATTGATTCCGGACCCTTTCCAAACGAACTTAACGGATGGATACAAACGACCGAAATCAGGATAGCAAGCGATGATATTACGACTCTGCTCTTCATTTAATTTAGCGGGTTCTGAACCAGATTAGAGTTTGTAGCCAGCACTGACTGGGGGATTGGAAAAAGTTTTGCATTCGGGCCGGAAGACGGTTTGTTCCACCAGGTATTACCCCACGTCCCGAAACGGATCTGATCCTGCCTGCGGTGACCTTCCCAGGCGAATTCACGTCCGAGTTCATTGAGCAATTCAGGGGTGGTCAGATCAGATGCTTGCAATGGCTCCATTCCGGCCCGGGTTCTGATCTTACGAAGATCAGGATCATTAAGCATTTCGCCTGCACGACCTAAACGCCATAAAGCCTCCAGTTTAGTGTAGAGCACATCGGCATAACGGAACAGAACAAAGTCATTTTCCATATCGGTAACATAATACTCAAGACCATCCTGGTACTCATACTTGGCACATCTGGCTCCTTCCCACTTCTTACGCGACATATAATTCCCAACTGTCGTGGTATAAATAAATGGCACACCATCAACGAAAATATCATTTCCGTCTTTATCCTTTTGCTGGCCAAAGAGGAAAGATTTCTTCCGGAGGTCGTTGTCGGCAAACTTATCGAGATATCCGGGCTCCAGGATAAACTCATCCCACATCTGGCCTTTAAAGCCAAAAGTGGCACGGCTTGCATCGTTGAGTGTAAGTGTATACCAATACAAATGGTCCTTGGTAAAAATGGAGTTCATCGGAATCACAAAAATATTCTCAAGTGAACCCTGATTCTGGACTTTAAAATTTGCAAAGTAATCATCCTCGATCTTGTAGCTATTTAATTCTATGACCTTGTTGCAGGCATCCACCGAGTTCTGAAACTTATCCTCCCCTATCCACTCCTGAGCGTTCAGGTACATTTTTGCAAGTAGCGTGTAGGCGACTCCCTTTGTGACTCTTCCGTAGTAAGATGGACCCGGTTGACTTTGCAGCTTATCAATGTTATCAAGGATATCTTTTTCGATAAAATTAAATACGAATTTCCGGTCTTTCTGTTCAGGAAGCTTTTTATCAGAGAAATCCGCAGAAAAAGGGATATTGCCCCAATTATCCATACCCCAGTAATACAGGAAAGCCCGCAATATCTTGATTTCGGAAACAATGCGTTCCTTTTCCGGAAACGTGATTGCAGTTTGTTCAGTTTCATAAATCACTTCATTGCAGGCGCTGATCCCCTCGAAAAGAAATTCCCAGGCCAGCGTGAGTATTTTATTAGTCGGACTAAGCCTGTGAGAATGAATTTCATTCCACCTTCCGTTATCCCACACGAAACCGTCATCACGACCGGGAGCAACCATTTCGTCTGAGGCCATTTCATTGAGTGTCCAAAGGCTGAATTCCTCCGGATAGGGCTGGAGCTTGGTATATGCACGTCCGGCATTCATCAGGACATCCTTTTCAGCCCGAAAGAATTTATCAAGCGGAATATCAGAATAAACCTCTTCATCCAGATTTGTGCATGCCATAAAACTTAAGGCAACAATCAGACCGGAGACCCTGACCATATTTCTAAAATTTTTCATAAGGCTCTGAATGTTTAATTAAACAACACATTAAGACCCAGCGTAACCGAGGTGGTTCTCGGATAATAGTACAGGTATTCGATACCCGGCTGCAAACCGCTTAAATTCACCTCGGGATCAAGTCCTTTGTAGCCCGAAATGGTCAGAACATCCTGAGCCGTCAGGTTCACTCTGATCTTCGAAACATACTTTGAGTGAACAGGAATATTGTATCCGATCGATATATTATCAAGCTTTAAAAATGTTGCACTTTCAACATATTTCGATGAATACTGACCATTTCCTTTGAACTCCGGATTTTCATACTGGGAAAGAACGATATTCCTCCCGAGGCTCTGCCAGTTTTCATAATATAAACGGTACATATTCAGCACCTGCCCTCCGATATTCGATCTGAGGGCAAAGTTCAGGTCAAGGTTATTGCAGGAGATCATATGGCTCCATCCGAGCGAGCAGAAAGGATAAGCATTCCCAATGGGTTCCCAGTTTTTAGGATCAACCTTCCCGATAGGATTGGCATTTTTGAACTTATCATACCCATTCTCATCAAGTCCGAGCCATACCGGTCCATAGAACGTTCCCAGCGATTTTCCTTCCTCGATCCTCAGTGCGTTAAGGGGGAAAGCCCCTCCCAGCCAACCGGTTTCGATGTATTTAGTAGTGAACTCATCATTAGAAAATTTCACCAGTTTATTACTGTTCTTGCTGAAGGTGAACGTTGTCGACCAGGTAAAAAGTCCACGTTTGACCGGAGTGGCATTCAACGTAAGTTCCACTCCCTGATTGCTGATAGTACCCACATTGGTAAACAAAACAGGGAAAATATATGGCGGATAAGGAACATTATAGGAATACAGCAGATCTTTACTTGTCCGGTAGTAATAATCGAGGAAACCGCTGAGCCTGTTATTAAAGAAAGAAAAATCCAGGCCGGCATTCAGTTCCTGCTTCTTTTCCCAGCGAAGGTCAGGATTCGGGTTGGAGGTTGGCTGATAAGTGTTTATCCACTCTCCATTATAAAAGAACTTTCCTGCTGTCCCCATCATAATCAGAGACTTATAATTTGCAAAATCCTGATTTCCGGTAACTCCGTATCCGATTCTGATTTTCAAATCGTTAATCCATTTTACTTTCGCCAGAAAATCCTCTTTGTTTATTCTCCAGCCGAGACTTGCCGATGGAAACCATCCCCATTTATTGTTTTTCCCGAACCTTGAAGATCCTTCCCTGCGCAATGTCACTGCGGCAAGGTATTTCTGGTCAAAATTATACATGGCCCGACCGAAAAATGAAATCAACCTGCTCTTTTCTTTGTAGGATCCCATTTCAGCCGTTCCAACCCCTAAAGCTGATCCATCTCCGATATTATTGGGACCGTACAGATCGGAATCAAACCCAGAGTTGACCATATAGGAGGTATTGGTCTGCATTTCCTGAAAAGAATAACCTCCAAGTACCTGAAAATTATGATTCTTAATTGATTTCTGGAAATTCACCGTGCTCTCATACTGGAGATTATTGTTTTTCCCATTTGTGATTTCAGCCTCTCCATTCTTACCGAGGATACTGGGATAATATTTGGTCCGATAGTATAAATCCTCCCAGTCCGATTGCTCGATGGATAAGAAATTGACCCACTTTAATCCTTTGATCAGGTTGAGGGTTGCTCTGATATTTCCTCCCGCGTCAGTGGTTTTTCCCTGCCGTGTTCTTTCGTTCTGCATGGCAACCGGATTATAATACTCTATCCCTTCCAACAGCGTATAACCGCCTGAATAGGCATTTGCAGGATCGTAAACCGGACTGGTAGGATTGCGAATAAACGACTGGTAAAAAAGATCATAGTTGGCGGGTTTATAGTCCCGCATACTGTAGCTCAGGTTATAATCCAGAGTTAAAAGGTCACCTAATAATTTTTGGGCAATATTCGTCCGAAGAACATATTTATTGGAAACATTATCTTTCAGTAAGCCCTGTGCGTTATCAAGATAAATATTGGTCCGGTGGGAGAAGTTTTCAGTTCCTCCGGTTATGGCGAGGTTATGCTTATGGCTGAACGGGGCTGGTCGTGTAATCTCTTTAAACCAATTTACGTTTGCATCATATATGTTGATAGCCTTATCGGGTTGATATAATTCAATTGCCTGCCGAAACTCGTCAGTTGTAAGGTTCTTAACGCCTCTGGGTGCAACCTGAACAGAATATTGCCCGGTGTATTCAATTTTACTCTGGCCGGCACGTGCCCGCCTTGTGGTGATTATGATGACCCCGTTTGAGCCACGGGTTCCATATATCGCAGCAGCGGCACCATCTTTCAAAACATCAAAAGACTCAATTTCTTCAGGACTAACACTTTTGATATCGGCACCAACCACTCCATCTATAATAATGAGAGGCCCCTGACCCGAGGTAAGGGTATTGGTTCCGCGCAGCATAATACGATAACCGGCCTGTGGATCGGCACCATCAGGTTTCACAATGGATAAACCAGCCACTTTTCCCTGAAGCAACCCCATGGCATCACCAAAAGCTCCACGGTTAAAATCGTCCGATTTTACTGTAGCTATGGATCCGGTAACCTCCTTCTTGGTGGTAGAGCCGTATCCAATAACCACGATTCCATCCAGAGCCTGCACCAGGATATTCATGCGAATATCCAGATCTTTCTGCGAATCAACCCTCACTTCAATATTTTCATACCCGACATAGGAAAAAACGACAGTGGATCCTTTCGGCACATCGATGGTATACTTTCCGTTCGTATCACTTTCCACCCCTGTTTTAGTGCCCTTGATCAAGATATTAGCTCCGGGTATCTGTCCACCGGTGTTATTATCCATTACAATACCCGTAAGTTTCACTTTGGCCTCTGCCTGAGCATTTCCGGCAGGGGCAGCCACCATAAGAAAAGAAACCAGGAGCAGCAATGATAAAAAGCCTCCCTGCCCATTCCTGCAACTAAAGTGTATCATAATGTTGTATCTAAAGTTGACAACTCAGACCTGTGAGGGGTAGAAGTTTGCGCACCCATCCTGGTGACAGTCAGGGCTGCAGCCTTGGCGGCCATTTTTACTGAATCCAGGATTGATTTTCCTTCTGAAAGACCAACACACACTCCTCCGCAAAATGTATCACCGGCGCCAGTGGTATCGACGGCAACCACCTTTGAAGCCTCTACAAAATGGTATTGATCATTTTCCTTGATCAGGGCACCCTGGGGTCCCAGTGTAATGACAACTATATCGACACCTTTCTGACTGATAATAAGAGCGGCCTGTTTAGCTGATTCAATGTCTGAGACCTTTATCCCGGATAGAATTTCAGCCTCACTTTTATTCGGGACGATCATGTACAGATTTTTCAGCAGATTGTCAGACAATGCCCTTGCCGGAGCTGGGTTTAATATCACTTTAATACCTCTTGAATGAGCCATTTCAGCAACATATTCCACTGTCTCGATCGGTATTTCCAGCTGCATTAAAACAAGGAAACTATCTTCAATTTCAGCACTCGCTTTATTGATGTCGGCCGGACTCAGAAAGGCATTGGCACCTGATGCCACGACAATGCAGTTTTCACCGAAAGAATCCACGGTTATGAGGGCAACGCCTGACGGATTCTTGGCATCCGGGAATATATAATCAGTCTTGATATTTTCAGCATTATAGAGCATTACTGATTGTTTTCCAAACACATCATTTCCAGTTCTGGAGATGAGCGTAACGTTTCCACCCAAACGTGCTGCGGCGACAGCTTGATTAGCCCCTTTGCCACCGGGGTTCATAAAGAAAGTTCCACCAAGGATAGTTTCACCGGGAATCGGAAGCCTGTCGGCCTTAATTACCATGTCTGTATTACAACTCCCAACAACTACGATTTTTTTTGAAGGTATCATGCGAGAAAGGTTTATAAAGTAAATATAGAGACATGATTGTGGAAAATATTTCAAAAATTGATATAATCCGGTAATTATAAATTTGACCTGAATTACAAGCATTTTCATTTTAGCATTGATTATTATATATTTACATGATTCAATAATTGATATAACTGTCAATATTCTGTAATTTCAACACATGTCCAAGTTTCAATCGCTGGTCCTTCTGACACACTCCATGTCGCTTGCTGAAAAAAAAGCATTCAGGATACGATCGACACGCATAAAGCGCAAGACTGACTATCTGGTCCTGTATGATATCATCGAAAAGAACAGAGAAAAGCCTACCGCGTCCTTATTGGCAGAGTTTATCGATGAGCGGCCCGGGATCGCTGTTGAAACAACTATCAAGTACCTGTATGAATTATTACTGGACTCCATGCTGGTTCTTAGAAAAGAGCAGGACAGTTTCTTTTTTCTGTTTAACAAGATCCTTAAGGCCAGAATGTTATATGAAAAATCCCTTTTCGATGAATGTTTTGAATTACTGAATGACATCATCGAACAGGCGGAAAAATTTGAAAATTATCATGCTCTGTATTTGGCAAGGCGACTGGAACTGGATTACCTGCTTGCTTTAAACTTCCCGAATCTTAATGAAAAAACGCTGATAAAGAAGCAATTCAAGCTGAATGAGTCTTTAAAATATCTACGGAAAATAAATGAACAATCCTCTCTGTACGAAAACCTGAAACATCGTATCGTGTATAAAGGCCATGCACGGTCACAGAAACAGAAAGAGCAGCTGAACGACTTGGTTTATAGTGAAATAAGCATCGTAGCATCGCTAAGCGAAGACAATTTTGAGATCAGCAAGCTTCATCAGCTTTTTCAATCCAATTATCTTATCAGCGTTGGTGATTATCAATCGGCGCTGAACTCATACATTGAATTGAATAACCTGTTTGAAGCGAACAAGCGTTTTTGGAGCAACCCTCCGATATACTATCTGGAAACTTTGGAAGGAGTATTACAAAGTCTGAGGGGAATAGGCAACTACAAGGGTATGAGTTACTTTATCAATCAGCTGAAAGCTATAGAAAGTCAATCCACCAGTTTCAGAATCAATCTCACCTGCATCACTTTTCTTTATGAATTATTTCCATTTCTGGATACCGGAGACTTTGCAACTTCTGCGACACTGATGAAAAGCTATCAGGAATCGTTGTTTGACAAGCTTTTCACCTTGAACAGAGCCCGTCAGGCCGATCTGTGTCTATACACTTCCCTGATATATTTCGGGAATGCTGACTATCACAAGGCGCACAAATTTTTGAATCAGATTATTCTCAGGGGCAAGAACTATTATTATCTGCCGGTTTATCGGACGATTCGTCTGGTTAACCTGATAATACTTTTTAAACTAGGCGATTTCGAGCTGATCAGATATGAGATCAGATCAATGAAACGTGATTCGGGAGATTCAAACAGAGATTACAAAATTGAACGGTTTCTCTTTAAATTTCTGCTCAAGGACTTGCCTTCGCCGGGTACAAAAAGACAGAAATTACTAGAAAAGACACTTAAGGAATTTCACGAAATACAGCAGGATGTATTTGAGAAACAGATTCTCACAATATTCGATTTCACTGCCTGGGTGGAATCTCTCCTAAGGAAAGTTCCATTGACAGAGGTATTGCACAGTCGTATGGCAGTGGGCAGTGGGCAGTAGGCAGTTGGCAGTTGGCAGTTGGCAGC
>CAILAQ010000742.1 GCA_903832165.1 uncultured Bacteroidota bacterium
CCCAATGCACCAACATAAACGGTGCCGGCGGTATCCACGCACAATGCCGAAACCTTCGTGGTTTTCAAGGTTGGAATCAGGCGCCATGACTTGCCGTCGAACTGCAGCACTCCGGCAAAGTTTCCGGCATACACTATCCCGTTCGGATCCCGGACAATGGCAAAGTTTTGGGCATGAGCCTTGTAGTCCGTAGCGGTAAAGTTCTTAAGGAACGGAAGTCCCTGCTCATTCCTGCTGGCAGGTTGTCCTGAAAGAGCACCTGTGATAAAGATCAGGAAAAACGGAATGGCCAATTTATTCATCGGTTAGGCATTTTTATTCAATATATACAAGCGGAGATACCGTTCGGACATCACCGGATCACCGGTCATCAACTCGAACAGGCTCTCATTCGGAATTTCGAATTCTTTATTCCTCACTCCTGAAGCCAGGTTCAGGAGGGTGGTCTCATTTTCCATGGCTAAGATTTCCATGTTTTTTAGCTGATGGATCTTTTCGAAAATCAGCAGACCCTTGTCCTTTTCCTTCGATTCTATCTTTTTGACCACATCGGCTACACGGCTCCCCTGCTTTTCGAATCGCGCAATGGTTTCGTCAAAATAAGAGCGGTGAGAGCTGAATAGAATCCAGGCTGCAAGTTCTGCCAGCACAGGTTCAGGATTCACCAGGTTGGCCGCCAGCAGCATTCTTACTTTCTCCGGTTCAGCAGAATCCAGTCTGGAAATCAATTCGATTGCACAGGCTTTGGTCCAGCGGTTGATTTTCGAGTAATCTTTATTCACGATCTCCTCAACACGCTCAAAAATGCTCAGTTTTTCCTGAGGAAAATGCTGGCTGAAACGATTCAGGCGATCCTGAATCGGAAGGTCATCGAAAATGGGAAAAAACAGTTCCTTGATCTCCCTTGAAATCATCATGTCGCTGATTTCAAGGGCGTAGATTTTAGCAGTACCATCGGCACTTTCGATGTGTTCACGGATATGTCCGATGGTTTTTGAATCATAAAGCAGCGAGAGAAGCAGAAACATCTGTTCCTTCTTTTCTTCAAGCTCCTGCAGAAGGGCTTGCTGAAGATCCGTTGATTCAGAGGATCCTCCGATATCGATCAGGGAGGCCATGCTCCAAACCATGGTTTCAACCGAATCTTCGATGGTCTCCTTGATAAAAGGGGTCTCCAGGGCTGAAGCGTGGTATTCGAGCTTGCTGAGCGATAGCAGTACCTGGAACCTGACCTCCTTGTTTGGGTGATGGATTTTTTTGCGGAGGAACTTAATGACACTATCGCCGCCAATCAATCCGTAGATTTTGACTATTTTCAACTGGGCCTGCGGGTGACTGCTGTTTTTATCGAAGAATTTGTCCACATCCTGCAGTATAGGTTCACCGATCATCCTTATGGCAATGCTTGCTGTATGTGCATACTCAGGAACCAGGAGGTTTTCAATAATGTGGGGCCAGAGCTCAACACGCCTGATTTTTCCGGAGGCAATGATCGCTGCTTTTTTAACGCCGGGATCGTGATCTTTCAGCAGATTGATCAGCAAATTATAGGAGCTGTACCTGTTTGAATTCCCAAGGAGGTGTGCAACTTTCACCCTTTCCCAGACCTCTTCCGAACGGGCCAGGTCGGTCATGAATTCATAGGGCTGCTCTTTCTCCTGCTTCTCAGCCAGCCAGCTTTCTGCAGGAGTTCCCTTCACTGCGGCCTCAATCCGTGCCGGGTCTACTTTTTCGAAGAATTCCAATATTTTCTGATACTGTACGGGGCGTGCTTCCGCGAAACTCTGCCTGATCAATCCGGCCATGGGATCCTTATCTTCCCGGTCGGCATGTTTCAGCTCAACCAGCTTTGACTTGAGCATGTTCCTGTATTCTTCATACATCTTGAAAGCGATCCATATCCAGAATCCAAGAACCACAATATACAGCCAGTTAAAATGGACCAGGGTAAAGGAGGGAATAGCGGAGAACAAGAGGATAATGCATCCCGTGATTACGGTGCCCATCGCCTTGGGAATACCCTCTATCTGATTCTGGAAAGGAAGCCGCTGCTCGGAGGGTACAGGCTGATACAGCAATTGAAATGCCGGTTCGTAAAATGAGCCGCGTACCGATCGTTCAAAAAACCTTGCCAGAGCGATGAAAGCGAAAAACATCCCGACCGTGCCGTAAAGGGTGCCGAACACCGCCGCCAGGAAAATACTCGAGATCAGTATCATCGGGAGAATCAGCAGGCTTGGCCTGAGTCCGTATTTCGTTAAAAAACGGCCGGAGAATAGTTTGAAAAATAACTCCACAATGGCCACAGCTCCGAGGAAAAGCCCCAGAAAACTGGCAAAGGTTTTAGGATCATTGACAAATTCATGTTTGGCCTGTGCCAGGAAAAGGTAGTCGACGAAAAGATATCCGAATATGGGCAGAAGAGCCATCAGCGAAATCATTACGAAGTATGGCTTCTTCAACAGGTTCCAGTAGTTCCATTCGCTCTTTGAGGCCGGTGTTGCTTTAGCCGCAGGTGCCTTGCCCGCATTAAGTTCTGTACTGAAAGTTCTGAAAATTACGAATGCCATGACCACGGATGCAAAAAGCGATCCGGAAGCCAGGAATAACAGGTCTGAAACCTTGATTACTTTTAATATCAACGGGATAGAAAGGTATCCGATAATGATGGAGATGACTTCACCGACACTGATCAATCCAAATATTCTTTTCCCCTGCCTGATGTTGAAAAGCCGTCCTGCCGTACCCCAGAAGTTTACCAGGGAGATATATACCATTACCCTGACCCAGGTGTACATCACGAAAACAAGCCAGTCACTTTCAAATTTCCAGATTCCGATGCTGATGGCCAGCACGCTCACGAAAACAAAAAGGAACTTGGTGATAACCTGACGGGATACGCTGGTCTTCTTATCAATCTTTGAAAAAAACCACCAGGCTAAATAAACAATGAGCCCGGAAGCGATGAAAGAAACAGGGATCATCCTGGGCGGAAAGTGTCTCACGAAAATTGCATTGGATGCCGTAAAGTAGAAAGTGAGCGACAACCCGATGAAAAACGAAAATACCATCATGAGGAAAACCGGCTTGGCTTCCTCCTGGCGTATGTTAAATATTTTCGTAAACAAATCTTTCTGTTTCATAATGTCGGCTGGCGTTATTTCAGCAGTGGATGCTCAGGTACCGTGTACATCTCCGCAAGGTCGTTTGTTGCAGTTTGCGATAGTAATATCTTGATTTCCTCAGGTAATTCCTTGTCGAAATCGATCCAATCAAGTGCTCCGGACAAACCGGCGGATCTCTTCTTATTAATTTCGGAAACAAGTTGAATGATCATCCATCCCCCCGGGCTGGTGATTTTTTCAAGCAGGGTGAGGAGGCTCAACGGGTATGTTCCATCTGCCAGAGTGATATTTACCGGTGCGGAAACCCCTACAATGGGGCCCATATCGATCAGGCTGGTGATCTGGTGAATGACCAGGGGAGCTGTTTTCAATCCGTTTTTCATGGCATTCTGGAAAGGCTGGGTGCCGGCTCCGATGTGCTTGGGCAGATCTGAAGGATGCAGGTTATAGGATCCCATTGCAGGATATTCGAACAGAAAGGAATCGAGCCATTGACCAAAGCAGAACATGATCAATGCTTCCGGATCCCAGGCTTTGAACATATTACGAAAATAGTCGGTTTTCACCGCGCCGGTATAGCATGGAATGCCGGCATCCATGCATCTGTTGACCAGCTTGTCCTTAAGTTCGCTTCGCTCTTCGGGAGTATACGCACTCCAGACTCTTTTCTTCAATGTTATTCTGGCATTCGGATCCACCGGATCGTCCGTGGCTACTGCAACAATATTCAGTTTATCAGGATATTTCTTTTCGAACCGCAGCAGGTTCTTTAAAGTGATATCACCGCAGTTGCAGCTGATGAAAAGAATCACACGAAGCCCCTCTCCCGAATTTTTCTTCGGCAAAGCAGGCTCATATAGTTCACCCCACAAACTTTCCGGATTAATGATTTTATTAAAGTGAGTCATTATAAGAGGAAAAGTTATAAATCATAAGATAACCTTATCAGAAAGTGTCTGCCCCGCTGCAGAATCGCCGTCGGACTGTTCAGGCCGTCGGCCGCCTTGGTGCCGGGGTGGAAGTATTCTGTGTTTAATATGTTGTTGCAGATCAGTTGCAGCGAAAGTCCCGGAACAAGCCTGGCATTTGAATAAGTTATGGCACTGTTCAGTATGGCCACTGCCGGGAATATATCAGTATTTAACGGAACCGAAGTTCCCGGCCCGGTAATCCTTTTGCCGACGAAATTCAGCCGGAGGTCTACGTTCAGCTGATCAAAAAACTTTTTATCGGCCCCGATATTGAACTGGTGGCCCGAGATATCCCCAACGCGGTTATCCACCAGACCCAGCTCAGAATAGGTTTGCCGGGGATCGCAGAACGTGTAATTGAAGTAGGCTGAAAAATCCTTGATCTGGTACAGGGCATTGGCCTGAATTCCGGTGATCTGGAATTTTCCTACGTTCTGGTTCTGAATGATGCCTGGCAAACTCTCCACCTTGGCTGTTCCCACCACATTGTCAACATAACTCCGGTAGAGCGTAACATCGGCCTGGAATGATTTATTCATGCGGTATCCGCCGCTGAGTTCAATGTTCTGGATGTTTTCAGTTTTGAGCAGGGGGTTTGGAATGCGGTTGCCTGCGGCTGAGTATTTTGTCCAGTTCGATACGTTCATGATCCCTCTGGAGTAAATCGCCTTAACCGTGAATTTTCCCGGAGAATAAACCACCGCAAGCCGCGGGCTGACTTCACTGCCGAATCCTCCGCCTGTCCGGACCCGGTTAAAGTCGTAACGCAAACCAAAGGTCACTTTCAGATTCCGCATGGCCTGATAGGTTCCCTGTGAATAGGCTCCGATATCCCATACATTAAACTCGTTGCCGCCATAGGGCGATGGGCTGATCACCGCCGAATCCTGTACGTAAGGGCTCAGGCTGGTGTAATAAGCTCCCTGCAGGGTGCTGTTCCTGACCTCGATACCGGAGACCACATCGAACCGTGAATTTGGCCGGTAAATCATCTTGAATTCCGAACGGAGCTGCTTGGAGAGCTCATACATATATAACAGGGACCAGCCGGGTGCCTTATTGGCGACCAGATCCGTGAGCTTCTTGTTTCCGCGGGCGTAATTGGATACGGAACCGAAACTGGTTTCGTCCGTGACAGCATGAATACGGTAGCTGGTGAGGTTGGAAAAGAAGACCTTTTCACTCACCTGGTTTTCGTATTTCGTGAAAAAGTAGGTCAGCTGCGGAACCCAGTTGAATCCGTTGTCGGAGCCCGCAACATAAGTGTCGGTATACTGTGTGGTACCTCCACGGGAGTATTTCCAGGTCTGCATCCCGGCAGTGAAATTGCCGATCTTGATCTTTGCATTCAGCAGCCCGCTGTTTGTTTTATTGGAGAAACCGATCGGGTGGCCGCCGAGAGTCATGCCATAGGCTGATTTATCGAGGTTGCGCGCAGCTTCTGCGCCGGCTGCAGTAAGAATAAGCTTGCTGGAATCTGCTGAGAGGTTGTAGTAAGGATTCGAAAACGGAAGGCCCTTGCTTAGGAGATACTGTTTGGCACCCGACGATATATCGAGCAGCTTGTTATAATCAACACCATCATAATAGGCGGGGTCATAATCGAAATATTTCTGGCTCGAAAGATCGGCCTCATCGGATTGGAACACCCGGCCGGTGACAGTCAGTGAAAGGCTTCTGTATTTTGCGGAAATGCTGACATCGGCGGTTTTGGTGTTATAGGTCCCGTAACTTGAATTGGCGCTGATGCCGATGTTCCGCCCGGGCTTTATGGCATCAACGGAATTCTGCATGATCACGTTGATAACCCCTGCAAAGGCGTTCGGTCCGTACATGGTGGAGGCCGGTCCGTAAATGATTTCAATCCGCTCGATATTTGTCAGCGGGTACTGGCGGTCGATGTATGCCCAATTGGTCCACAGGTCGTTTTCCTCGATCCCGTCAAACAGCAGCAACGTTTTCTCACTATTGTTCTGCCGGAATCCGCGCTGGTAAATATTGGCATATTCGGGTCCGTAAAACATCGTCAGATCGAAGCCCGGAACATCCTTAAGCAATTCCACCAGGTCGTTGTAACCGCGCTTTTTGATATCGTCGCGGGTGATCACCACAATGGTTGCCGGGGCTTCATAAATGGATTCAGCCTTTTTGGATACTGAAGTTACCACCTGGGCGCCACCGGTCAGTTTTAAGCTGTTCACCAGCTTGATAAACGATGGCGGATCGAAAAGATTGGCTTCGTAGGTAGGGCTGATCTGCAGCAGGAATCCGGTGGCAAGGGCTGCCTGATCCATCGAGTCGGTGGCGATATAGGTCATGGCCAGCAGCCGGTACGCTTCGATTTTCTGCTTTTCATTAAACCCGCTTTTAACGCAGGGAGCGAGCGCGCTGATCACCTCGGTGAATCTTCCTATTTCGTAGGATTTACGTGCCTCATTCAGTGAAACGTCACTGCATTGCTGGGCTTTTGCTGCAAGAGGAAGGACAAGGATCCCCAAAAACAGGATCAACGTCCGGCCAACAGCCTTGGGTAGGTATATCTGGCTCATCGTCAATTCGTTTGTTTATTGCTATTATCCGATCCGGGCAGGTCGTCGCGTGTTTTTCGGTATGGAATGTCGCTGCCAACCATTTTCTTCCATTCTTCAATGGTCATGTTGCGTGTCAGTCTCTTTTTCAGGTTTTCGGCCATCATGGAATTCTGCGTGGAAACTATCCTGATGGTTTTATCGGCACTGCAGGAAATGAGGTGCTTGCCATCCGGGGTAAAAAGAATGTCATACACCCATAGCTCATGGTTTTCCATGGATATCGGATTGGCTTGAATAGTTGGGAATCCGGCGAGTTTCATGGTCCGGTCGTAACTGGCCGATGCCAGCTCACCGCCGTCCTGACTGAATGCCAGGGCAGTGATTCCCGAAACATGGCGCCCGAGGATCTCCCGAGGTTTGGAGGCCGGTTCATTTCTGTTCCAGACGAGAATATTCCCGTTTGTCAAACCGGCGGCAATAGAGGTTTCATCCTTGCTGAAAGCGATGGCAAGAATCCCGTATCCGGAGCCGATAATTGCGGCAGGACGATAAGGCTGCTTGCCCATGTCAATCGTTTTTACAGCACCGCCTCCTGTTCCATAAGCCATTAATTTTCCATCGGCGCTAAACGCCACACAGCTCATTTTCCCTGGTATCGAGTCGATTATTGTTTTTGTAAACTGGTCGTTTTCTGAGTTCCAGAGCATCAGTTTTCCATCAGAACCTGCAGTCGCAAAAAGCTTGCCTGCGGGGTGCATGGCGAGCTCGCTGATGACACCTGAATGGCCATGGATAACCCTGGGGGCGGCATTTGTTGAACTGCGCTTCCAGATCAGCAGGTCGCCGCTGGTAGTGCCTGCAATCACCAGCCGGTCATCAGCAGTAAGGCCAATGGACCGCAGCACTCCCTGAATCTGTTTCGGCATGGCTGCCGGCACAGGCTTCGATTGCAGATCGCCCGGTTTCCAAATCAGCAACTTGTTGTCATCGCCGCAGGAATACATTGTTTTTCCGTCCTTCGACAGAATAATGTTTCGCACACCATCTTCGTGACCGCGCAGGATTACCTGATCGCCGGAGATGGCCGAAAGGGCGGAGTATATTCCCGGATCATCAGCAAAACCGCCATTATCCTCGTTAAGCTGGTACGACTCAACAGCCAGGAGCGCCGGG
>CAILAQ010000743.1 GCA_903832165.1 uncultured Bacteroidota bacterium
ATGGGACCAAAGCGATTGGTCGGGAAACGGACGTGCCCGACCTCGCCAGGATAACCATTGGTTTTGTATTCATTTAATGAGTCCTGCTGGCTCCATGGATCAGGCTGATATTTGGGGGTTAAACTTTATTAAACCTGATCTGTTCATTTAGTCATATAGAGGTTATATGAACAAGCAGGAACTTCTTCAACTCGAAAAACTGGCTTCCCTGTCACCCAAGGAGATAGCAAGCCAAGCTCCGGAACTGATGAGAGCAAAAGTTTACCGGCTCAGTGATATTGCAGGATTGGCCGAAAAGGCTATCGATAGGGCACTTAAAAAGGACCTGAGCCTGAATTCCATCTCTGCCGAAAAACTCGATGAGCTGGTCACCAGCCGGATCCTTTCCCGCCAGGAGGCAAACCGCCTCGGTCTGGCATCTAATCTTTTAACCCTGTTCGACTCCAGCTTTGAACTCACCGAGGTTGTGAAAAAGTCCATGCCGGTGAAGTCACTCACCGACCTGGTTCCCCTCAACCGGTCGGATTGGGAGAAACTGGTGGCGGAATCCAAGGTGGAATTGCCTCAGGATCTTAGCGTAAAGGATTATGCAGATGTTCTTTACAAGAAGGTTGAAAACCTCTTCCCTGAGGAGGCTCTGATTCACCGTATTACCTTGCCGACAACCTATCCGCTGTCAACACAGATTGAATCAATCAACAGGCTGGTAAATGTTCACCCCGGACTAAAGCTCAAGGAAATACTTAATGACCCTTTGCTGAGTCCCGGCGACAAGGAAATTCAGATCAACGGGCGGATTGGACTGATGAACCGGTTTATGAAAAATAATGCGGAGGTGAGCTTCCTGAGTTTGAGCTATACACATGACAGCGAGGATGTTAAACTTCTTAATTTTCAGGATTTCAAGCCGGATGAGAAAGCCATGGTGCTTAATTCTGTGAAATCCTATCAAAGGGTGTATTCTATTACCAACGATATCGAGCATACCGAGGCCCTGATGGCGGCCGGATTCCATTCCGCTTTCCAGATCACTTCAGTTACCCTGCCGGAATTCATAAAATCAACCAAATTTAACGAGATTCTGGCTGCCGGATATTTTGAAAATGCCATGCAGAGTATCATCCGGACTTCAGGCGTGGTGGGTTCGATCCTGGATATTATCACTGGCAGCTTTGACTGGATGGCCGTCGGGAACAGCAGTCCCGATATCAAGGATTACCTAAGGGGTATTCCCGGTTATCAGGATTTGTTCGGCGAAATGGCATTTTGCGATTGCGACCATTGCCAGTCTATCTATTCCCCGGCTGCCTATTTTGTTGATCTGATGCAGTTTCTGGAACGGTATATTTTCACAAAGCACTTTACCGGTGCAAATGCCGGGCATGTTTTAAACCTGAAAGTCAGGCGTCCGGATTTATGGACCCTGCCACTGTCCTGCGAAAACACTAACCAGCTGGTTCCTTACCTCGATATTATCAATGAAATACTGGAAGCTTACATCGCCAAAAAGAGAGGCTTTGCCGGAGATTTAAATAACCGGAACGCGGTGGAGTCCTTTATTTATAAGGGAGAGATGGCATTGGAAAAACCCGGTAGCTGGAGGGACCAGATCCACTCCATCAGCCAGCCTTTCCACCTGCCACTGGAATCTGTTGCAACGTATCTGGGCCATTTTGAAAAAACCAGGGAGGACATTGCCCTTTTGCTCCGAAAAACCCAGGCAGAGATTTCGAAATCCAGGCTCCATCTTTCGGAGAAGGAGTTTGAACTCATTACCGTTCCCGACAGCACACCCGCTTTCATTCAGCGCGTGTTCGGTATCCCGTTTGTCCTGGCGGGCGGAGTGATCGCTCCCTTCAATGCACAATTGCTTTTAAAACCGCTGGACATCAGCCGCAAGGAATTGGGGCGCTTACTGAAATGCAGTTTTATCACCAACAAAGGAGCCGATGCCATCGTTATCCAGGGGGAAAAAATCGACGCAGACAGTTGGCAAAATGACATCGAAAGAGTTAAAAATCTGACATATAGCGTACTCGACCGGATTCAGCGCTTTGTTAGGTTATGGCGCAAAACCGGCTGGAGCATGGAAGAGCTCGACCTGACCCTGACACAACTTGAAAATGCCGGGGTGGCTGCCGGAATCATTCCCGCAACCGTTACGGCGGTAGGGGATTTGTTGAGAATCCAGGGATTGGTGAAACTTTCGGTGGAAGAGCTTTGCGGCCTCTGGTACCGTATTCCGGCAATTTCAATAAAAGAGAACCAGAAATCACTGGTCGACAGTCTCTTTAATCAGGCGGATGTAGCTGAAGCGGAGGGTACCTACCCCAAAGATGCGGTCAAACTCATCCATCCGGCATTAATCATAGGAAAAACAACTGCATCAGCGGAGTTTTCGGTCTCCCGGCTGATGGCTGGATTCAACCGCTCCGATGATGAAATTCTGGCTTTGATAAAAAATCTCGCCCAGCCGCTGGGCATAGGTGGGCTGGAATCCGCAGTTGAAGGTGAACGTGGGTTTAACCTTACCCTGGCCAATCTTTCCCTTTTGTACCGGCATTCCAAAATGGCCGAAATCCTGAAGCTTTCTGTGGGTGATTTGTTCAGAATTATAAAGCTTACTGTTTCCATTCCGGGCGGTTATCTCGGGACCTTAAAAGATATTTATGACCTGATGGATTTTCATGCCTGGTGGAAATCAACTCCCTATTCCATCGATGAGATCAATTTAATGCTGTTACTTCTGTCAGGGCAATCAGGGCTGACCGAAAAGTTGCTGCCACTCAGCCTTCTTTTCAAAAATAAGAAGCTCAACGAAGATGCGCTTACCTATGTTTTTGACCATCCTGCTGTTTTCGGGATTTCAAATATCGATATGATCACGGTGGATACGATTAAAAAGCTCCATGCATTTGCCGGATTCATTGTAATCAACGAAGATGGAAGCAGCAATGTTTCCGCACTTTCAGCGGTGCTGGATTCCTATACGAATGCAACACGCTACCAGGATGCCGACCAGAAAAAGCTGTCGGCCCTGCTGCAATGCAAACAGGAGCTGCTGGCTGCCATTCATCCGGTTGTATCAGCGGGTTCCAATGCCATCGAAGTGTTGATGGATTATAAAAAAATATCGGAAGTGTGTGGTTTTATCGGTATCGGTGGCAATATCCTTCCTAAAATCATATCTGCCGGATACGACGACCTGAATGAGGCCACGCAGGCCCTGCTGGCTGCCTTCCGGAGCAAGTACAAAACCGAGAGCGAAAGGAAGGAAAAGCTCGAAATCTATCAGGATAAACTGCGTGGTAAAAAGCGCGCTGCACTGACCACGATTCTGATTCACTCTGATTTTCCTCAATTTGAGAATGAGAACGACCTGTTCCACTATTTCCTGATCGATACCGAGCTGGAGGGTTGTGCCCGTACCTCACGGCTGGTGGCTGCCACCATGAGTCTGCAGTTATACATTCACCGGATTCTGCTGAACCTCGAACAGGACGCCCAGGAGCCCGGCACGCCCGGCAGGGTGCATGTGCAGGCCGATGACCTCCCCGGGGATGAATGGAGCTGGAGAAAGAATTACCGTGTTTGGGAAGCCAACCGGAAGGTATTTCTGTATCCCGAAAATTATATTGAGCCCGAACTGCGTGACGACAAATCACCGCTGTTTGAAGAGCTTGAGAGTGAGTTGCTGCAGCAGGAGATCAATGCAGATACTGTGTTGGATGCCTATGCCAAATACATGAGGGGCTTCGACGAAGTTTCGCATCTGAAGATTGCAGGATCCTACCATGAAAAGGATGCGGCTACCGAAACCGATGTGCTCCACCTTTTTGGGGTGACTGCCGATGAGCCTCCGGTTTATTATTACCGCAGGGTTGAAAATCTCTATTATGCGGAGAAAAATGACAACCGCGGGGTGGTGTGGGCTCCGTGGCAGAAGATCAGCGTACAAATACCGGTGAGAAAAGTGGCGCCGGTCACTTATAATGGGAGGCTCTATGTCTTTTGGGTTAGGGTAACTACCATGCCAAATACGGTTTTCGATCAGAATCAATCCGTGTTTACCGGGTACAGCCACAAGTTCTCCATCGAGTTTACCATGCTTAAGCTCGACGGAACCTGGGTAGCCCCACAAAAAGTGAATCTGAAAAACTGTTATCCGTTTACCGGGAACGGTGTGGTGCAGGACCCGCTCGCCGATGAATATGAGGTCGGTGCACTGATTGGCCAGTTACACGAGATATTGCGGTCGTTTCCATTCTTCAATCTGGCCAGTCTTTCTGATGAGATACGGGCATTGAAGACTCCGAGATACGACACGGTTCCTCATTATGAACCGGTTGATGAATATACCCTGGGCGGCTTTATGTGGGATCAGATTTACCCCGGAGTTAACAGCTATAACCAGCTTACCCTGAGTGGAGCCGGTTACCAGATGGAATCCGTGATGGATTTTTATAATCTGAACATTCAAAATAATGGAGCGCTGCAAACCAGTATTAGCGGATTTCCGGATCCGGTAAAGGAAAATGTCAGTTGGCCCACCAATAAACCGGGCAAAATATTGGGCCGGACGGGTAACCAGTTGTTCCGGGCAACTTCGCCGGGCAATCAGCCTTTCGGCCATTATGCCTATGGTTCACTGATTGTTAACACAACCAAGACGAATACCCTGTTAACGAGGCACTGGAAACAATCCACCCTCGACAGCAGTTTCGACAATGTTCTCCAGGAGCAAATCGCCAGTTTAAGCTCTGGCACCGAGGTTCAGATCATCAATGGAGCCTACGGCGATGCCATCATCGACGTGAATGGCGACCTGCTTTTGATTCAGGGAACCCCCGTGGCGGACAACGGCTTTATCATGAAGCGCATTGGAACCACACTGAGTGAAACCCTTACACGCACCCTGTTTACCAGTGGAATTGAAACCACTTTGAGCATAAAAACTCAAAAGGCGTTGAAAGAGGCAATGGCACCCATTTCCATTACGGCAGACCGCATTGAAAACCGGGTTGTTTCAGATAAAATCGATTTCAGGGGGGCCTATGGGAATTACTTCAGGGAGATATACTTCCATATCCCATTCCTGCTGGCAAACTATCTGAACAGTCAGGGCAAATACGCCGAAGCTCAGAAATGGTATCATTATATATTCAATCCTACAGCAAATGAGGTGATTGATTTTACGGCTCCCGGACTTACGGCAGCGCAGAAGAAAAAGATGGAGCTCGACCGGAACTGGCAATACCTTGAATTCAGGGGAATCGATACCCAGAAGCTTAAAGATCAGCTTACGGATAAGAAAGCCATTGAGGTGTACAAAAAGGATCCGTTCAATCCGCATGCCATCGCGCGCCTTCGCCTGAGTGCCTATCAGAAGTCGATAGTGATGAAATATGTGGATAACCTGCTCGACTGGGGCGATCAGTTGTTTTCTCAGGACACCATGGAATCCATCAACCAGGCGACCTTGCTCTATGTGATTGCAAAAGAGATCCTTGGCAATCGCCCTGCGGAAATCGGCGGATGCGGTGAAGGGAATGCTTCCCCGAAAACCTACGAGAATATACAGCCTTCCCTGAATCGAAACTCTGATTTTCTCGCTGAACTCGAGAGTTATACCCTTGTAAGAAACACGAACAAAAAGAAGAAGAAGAAACATCGTGGGTTTTTGGATAACAGTGCCATCCATGACAAGGCTGCAGAAGTCGCGAAGGCGGTAAAAATCAAAAAGGGGGTTTCCTATACTGCCGCAGGCTTTGGCAGCACCATGGTTCAGGAGAAAGCTTTCCTTGCTGCCGAAAGAAAATATACCTCTGAGGTAACTATCAACGCTACCGATGACAAGGTAACAGGTGCTTTCGCCAGAGGAACGATCCGGGGTCTGGATTGGAAGAAAGACTCGATTTATGCAAAAGGTGGTCAAAAGATCCCCTCTTTTGGATGGAGTATTATTCGTCAGGTTTCCTCCGTTTTCTGCGTGCCGGGGAATAAGGATTTACTCGATTATTACAACCGGGTGGATGACCGGCTTTATAAAATCCGTAATTGCATGAATCTCCAGGGGATAAGAAGGCAGCTGGCCCTGTTTGCCCCGGAGATTGATCCGAGATTGATGGTAAGGGCCAGGGCAGCCGGGTTATCGCTCGATGATATACTGAATTCGACCAGTGGTAATCTGCCTCCGTACCGGTTTGTTTTTATTCTCGAAAAAGCCAAAGCCTTTACCATGGTAGTGCAGGGATTCGGGGCTTCGCTCCTGAGAGCCATTGAAAAGAGAGATGGTGAAGAACTCGCCCTCCTGCGGATCACCCAGCAGCAGAATATCCTGGAACTGTCGTCAAAAAACAGGCAGTTTGAAATAGATATTGCTGACGAGTGCATTTCAGCGCACAGTGACCGGATTGAATCCCTGCGTTACCAGATCGGCTATTATGAGGCACTGATTGCCGAAAGCCGAAACGGCTGGGAAATCGCGCAATCGACAAGCCGCCACGATTCTACTATTATTTCCGGGATTGCCTTGCCAATCTGGACCCTCTCCGGAGTTATGGGGCTGGTTCCCCAGGTGGGTTCACCCTTTGCCATGAAATATGGCGGCCTTGAATTATCCAGCGGGGCCCGGGGATTTGCACTGGCTGTGGACACGGCGGCTGCAATCAGCGAAGCAGTGTCCGCATCCAGCGGTCTGGAAGCCGGGTTCGACCGGCGGACTGAGGGTTGGAAACATCAGAATAAACAGCTGCAATTTGAGTTGAAACAAGCGGAAAAAGATCACACTGCTGCTGCGATCCGGAAAGAAATACTCATGGAGGCCGACAAGATCCATCAGAAGAGCATTGAGCATAACCAGGAGGTGATGGATTTTTATGGGGAAAAATTCTCCGGCCTCGGATTGTACACCTGGTTATCATCGACCATGCAGCGATTGTTCAAGGAAGCATACAACAACGCCCTTTCTGTTGCCCGGCTGGCTGAGCAGGCTTACCGGTATGAGCGCGACGACAGTACGATGTTCATTGAGGGATCCTATTTTGAGTCGTCGAAAGCCGGACTGTTGGCCGGGGAACGGCTGCTGATGGTATTGCAGAGGATGGAAAGGAAATATCTCGAAACCAATTACCGGAAAAACGAAATCGATCAGGCTTTCTCCCTTACCCAGATCAATCCGGCGGCCTTGCTGCTGCTCAAACAATCGGGCAGCTGCACGTTCAATATTCCGGAGATATTCTACGACTTGTTCTATCCCGGCCAGTATCGCCGGAAGATACAGTCGGTGCGGTTAACCATTCCTGCCATTACCGGGCCGTATACTAATGTCAGTGCAACCCTGTCATTGATGTCAAGTCAGATACGCATGGAGCCCATGCTGGGTGGTGCGGAGCTAAAAGAGGTTCCCAAATCAAGAGCCACGACCATTTCCACCAGCACTGCGCAGAACGATGCCGGGGTATTCCAGCTGAATTTCCTCGACGACCGGTACCTGCCATTTGAAGGTGCCGGTGCCGTGAGCTCATGGAAACTGGCGCTGCCAAAGAACTTCCGGCAATTTGATTACAGTACCATCAATGATGTGATCATTCATGTGAGTTACACCGCCGATTATGATGAGCTTTTCCGGGATAATGTGGAAGCAGGGAATGATGCTACGGAAGGAACACTGATCAATATCCTGAAGAACAATGTCCTGGCAAGGACCTTCAGCTTGCGTCAGGAGTTCTCCAATGATTTCCAAAATCTCACCGGGCAGCCCGTGAATACTCCGGTGGTGATCAGTATACAGAACAGGCATTTTCCGCTATTTATGAATGGGAAGACCCTGAAAGTCACCAAGGCCAAACTGGTTTTGGTTACGCCTGCCGGCCAAACCGTTGGGGGCGTGAATATCAGCCTTGATGGAGCTTCGCAAACCGGATTTACCAAAGATTCTGCTCTGGGTGATTTGTACGCTAAAGACCTTGGCAATTTATTCAATGCCGGAATAATCAGAGAGCATACCTTCTCAATTCTGGCCAGTGGTGAACTTGATCTTGAAAAGCTGGAGGATATAATTTTGTATGTGGAGTATAAGATAGGATAATGGGGTAATCACCCTTAAACTCGATCTGATTTACGGCGACAGCACCCTCAATGACCAGGAGCTTCCTGCGGTAGCCGACCGCATAATAAAGCTTACAGTAATCATAATAAGCGATATTGTGATATTAAGATGTCTATAGAAATCATTGAATATATTTCTGTTAAATGAAATTATTCATTATTTTTGCATTCTATAGAATGCAAAAATGAATATAATGATCTCTTATGATGCTTATATTCATCATTATTAACTCGTAGTTTTTTATGGTAACAAATTCACCTTCCCCTGACTGGTACAGTATGAGCGATCCGGCAATAGTGAAAGAACTATGCGGTATCCTCAAACAGGTTAGGCTTCAGCAAAACATTACGCAAGAACAATTAGCAGAGAAGGCTGGTCTTTCCCGTTCAGCAATCAGTAAGATGGAGACTGGCAAATCCACGGTTGAATTGCTTACCCTCATTCAGGTACTCAGGGCGCTGCAGCAATTACACCTGCTTAACCTCTGGAAGATTACGGCTACAATCAGCCCGTTATTGGTTGCCAAACTTACCACCAAAGGCCGGTTACGGGCTTCCGGTTCAACTTCAAAAAATATTTAGGAGGGAACAGGATGGTAACAAGTGCCAGGGTTTATTTATGGGGCAAATACGTTGGAGCAGTACTTTGGGATGCCTATTCAGAGGCAGCCAGTTTTGAATTTGAGCCGGGTTTCCTGCGAAACAATTGGGACATTGCTCCGTTTGCTATGCCCTTAAACGAAGCCCGACAGGGGCGTATCTTCAGCTTTCGCGGATTACCACAGGAAACCTATTATGGGTTGCCCGGACTGCTGGCCGATAGCTTGCCGGATAAATTCGGGCATCAATTGATAAATATGTGGCTCGCTATTCAGGGCCGTGCACAAAACAGTATGAATCCTGTTGAAATGCTTTGTTATATGGGCCGGCGCGGAATGGGTGCCCTGGAATTCCGTCCGGCTACCCGCATTGAGCCGGGAGCTTCCCAAAATCTTGAGGTTTCGGAATTAGCTGAACTTGCCCAGAAAGCCATCAACCTTAAAGAGGATTTGGAAACCAGTTTTTCTGATGGCGAAAAACAGGCAATGCTTGATATTATAAGGGTAGGTACTTCCGCAGGCGGAGCCAGAGCTAAAGCTGTTATTGCCATAAATGAACATGGAAAAGTTAAATCGGGCCAGCTGGATGCCCCCGAAGGTTATGAGCATTGGCTGATCAAACTGGACGGAGTTACTGACCGGCAACTTGGCGATCCCAAGGGTTACGGTCGTATTGAATACGCCTATCATAAGATGGCCGTGGATTGCGGAATTGAAATGGCTAAATGCCGGTTGCTGGAGGAGAATGGCAGGGCCCATTTTATGACCCGCCGCTTCGACAGGCCCGATCATAAATCAAAATTACATATGTCGACGTTGTGTGGACTTGGTCATTTTGACTACAATAATCCATTGGCCTACAGTTACGAACAGGCTTTCCAAACCCTGCGCAGCCTGCGGTTGCCGTATCCATCCTTTGAGCAACTGTATCGCCGAATGGTTTTTAATATCATCGGAATTAATAATGATGATCACACCAAGAATATTTCATTCCTGATGGACCCATCCGGTCAGTGGAGTCTTTCGCCTGCCTATGATGTGACTTATGCTTACCACCCATCGCACAAGTATCTGTCGCAGCACCAGCTTTCTGTAAACAACAAGCGTACTGGCATTACCCGTGATGATCTGTTAACAGTGGCTAAAGGAATGAATATCAAGAAATCGAAAGAAGTTATTGAGCAAATCAGGGAATCGATAAGGAGATGGCCCGAGTTCGCAGCTATGGCTGAAATTCCGAAAAATCAAGTTGCCGCAATTGGAAAGACACACCTGATCAACATTTAGTAACTTCTGATCACAATCCCCCTATTTCCCAATGCAATAAAGGCTCTTTTCTCCTTTCAGAATATACGCATCCTCCGTGATGGCTACCGATGACCAAAACTTATCGTCGAGCTTGTTTCTGGACAGAACCTCGAACTTCTTTCCGGCCTTGAAAATATGGGTGGTTCCCTTTTCGTCGGTGATGAATAGCTTATCATTATTGGCCCAGGGTGATGCCCAGCAACTTGCCATACTGTCTGCTTTTGAGCGATAAACAGAATCTCCGGTGGCGGCATCCCAGCAAGCCATTTTGCCACCCCGGCCCCCGAGGAAGTAAATCAGTCCGTTAAGAAGCAGTGGTGATGTACTGCCGACTTCGGCCTTTGGCTGCGACCAGGCTACTCCTTTGCTGATCCGTTGTCCTTCTGCAGGAGTGATATCCCCTTCAGCACCGGCTTTAACCGCGAAAAGATTCCCCTTAGCATCGCGTCCGCCGCCAATCCCGATATACAGATGTTCCTGATCAGCCACGGGTGAAGAGATGCTCATTTCGCCTCCCATATTTAACTGCCACAAAATCTTTCCGGTAGCAGGATCGTAGGAACGGGCGGTTTTCCCGGCAGTGACCAGTTCATCCCTGGTTTTATTTTTCCAGATAACCGGTGTGCTGTAATTGGTTTTCTCCTGCCGGTCTGCCCTCCATTTCTCTTCACCGTTGGCGGTGCTCAGGGCAATCAGGAAAGAGCTCTTTTCATTATCGATCTGAATAAACAGCAAATCCTTATAAAGCACCGGTGATGATCCGGTTCCCCAGTTGTTCAGTGTCGGATAAGCCCCCAGATCTTTCTGCCAGATCAGCTTACCGTCGAAATCATAACAATACACCCCGGTCATTCCAAAATAAACATATATCCTTTTACCATCGGTGACCGGTGTTTCGGATGCATACGTATTGCCGGATTCAGCACCAACGCGGGGACTTCCTTTTCGTGCCACCTGCTCCCATAGCTTCTTACCGGTTTTCAGATCGATGCAGGTGACTTCCCACCTGTAAATATCGGAGAGGTAGCTTGTATCTTCCTTTTCCGGCTCATCAGACTCGGGTTCCTCTGGTTTTACCGGAGATTTCTTTTCTGCAAAGGCGGATGCAATAAATACTTTGTTCCCCCATACAACTGGTGAAGACCATCCTGTTCCACTCAGGTCAAAAGTCCACCGGATGTTTTTGCCCATTCCCCAATCGTCCGGAAGGTTCGTGTTGGCTGTAACCATATTGTTTTCCGATCCCCGGAACTGCGGCCAGTGATTTGTTGAACAGGAAGCCAGCAAGAGAACTGATCCCAGGAAAATTCCGGGTATTAAACTGCCAAAACGGTTATTCTGATTCATATTTTTTCTGATTTAATCGCCGGCTCAAAATACTACTTTTTTCGCTTTTTAGTCATACAGTTGATCCAGATGGGAAGATCTGGTGAGGTGAACTTAAGGACATTAAATGCTTCCGCTAAACTTATCTATCTATTTTATGTTATCTTTCCATTGATAGGCAAAACTGTTTGGTTACCTGATGAATGGCAAAATGGATACTGTTGAAGCACCCCATATTAATGGAAAATTCCTTTACTACGCGTTTATCGCCGGAGGTAATCAGATACTCCTTAATCAGGCGGAAATTAACAGAATAAATATATTTCCGGTAAATGATAAAGATACCGGTACCAACCTGGCTTCCACCATTCGTTCGGTTATCGACAATATCAAACCCGATAAGTCCTATAAAAATACTGCAGTGAACATTGCAGATGCAGCATTGATCGGAGCACGTGGTAATTCGGGCATTATTTTCGCTCAATTCCTGCACGGGATGAGCAGAGAAACCCTGAATAAACCTCATATCAACCTTCGGGAATTTGCTGAAAGTGTTGAAAACTCAATTCCTTACATCTATTCTGCTATTGCCGAACCGGTTGAGGGAACCATGCTGACGGTTATCAAAGAGTGGTCTGATTTTCTTAATACTAAAAAGGAGTCTATCGACGATTTTAAAACTGTCATAATCGATTCCCTCGCCGTACTGGAAAAATCACTGGGAGAAACGACGCTGAAATTAAAGGTATTGAACAAATCGGGTTTTGTGGATGCCGGGGCAAAAGGGTTCGTGTTATTTATTAAAGGGATCATCGATTTTATAAAAAACAGGAATATCCGGAATCTGATGGTTGCCTCCGGAGAAAGCATCTCACTGATCCATACGGAGGAATTTACGGATGAGGAGATTTCACACCGATTTTGCACGGAGGCGATTATAAAGAACTTAAAGGTCAGCAAACCGGAACTTCAGGCAACGTTGGGAGGATTCGGCGACTCGGTAGTTATTGCCGGATCGGAGAGCATTTGCCGGATCCACGTTCATACCAATAACCCGGCCGCACTATTTTATCAGCTTAAGGATTCCGGAACGGTGACTTTTCAAAAGGTTGATGATATGGTTCGCCAACAGGAGGCTGCTTTTAAAAGAAAGTGGAACATTGCACTGGTAACGGATTCTACCTGCGACCTGCCGCAGGAGCTGATCGATTTCTATCAGATCCATGTTGTTCCGGTTAATTTGAATTTTGGGGATAATCATTATCTGGATAAGGTGACCATTCAACCTGAGCAGTTTTATGATTTGCTGGAAACCAGTCCCGAATTTCCCAAAACATCGCAGATAAACGAGCAGACTTTTACAAATCTTTTTTCGAATCTGGCTTCACATTATGATGCCATTATTGCTGTTCATCTGACCGGTAAATTCAGCGGCACCTATGCCAACAGTGCAAAAGCCGGCAAGCGGATTTCAACAGAGTTTAACAAGCCGGTGCATGTAATCGATTCGAAAAATTTGTCGGGAGCGTTGGGATTACTGGTACTTAAGGCTGCCCAAAGCATTGAAGCCGGTGAGCCGGTGGAGTCGGTAGTCAGGTCCATCGAAGAGGATGTGGCTCAGACCAAAATATTTGTCAGTGTAAGGAATCTGAAATACATGATAAAAGGCGGAAGGGTTTCCCGGCCAAAAGGGATAATTGCCAGTGTTCTGGGAATAAATCCGGTTATTTCGATTGATGAAAACGGTAAGTCGGCCCTGTTCGGGAATACATTCAGCCAGCAGGCCAGTTTGCGGAAAATCTATGATCATATCCGGAAGATAAGTGAGGGGAAAACTGTTTGGAACTACACGATGTTACATGCCCATAATCCTGAAGGAGCGAAGGAAGCCGGGGAGAAATTGTTTGAAATCACCGGGAAGAGGGCAGTGTCATTTGTTGATATTTCTCCTGTTATTGGTATGCACGCCGGTAGCGGTGCCATTGCTGTTTCGATATTATTCACCAACTAATCAATCAAATCATGCTTACCCTGTTTTTGCATGCCTGCCTTCTTGTTCTGGTTCTGGTAACCCTGTTATGGGTATTGAGTGTTTTTATTAAAAATGTAAGTATTGTCGATTTGTTCTGGGGATTTGGTTTTGTGGTGGTGAACGCATTTTACGTATTGACATCCGGTGAACTGAATGCCAGAAAAATTCTGATGCTTGTCCTTGTATCTGTTTGGGGACTGAGGCTTTCCATTTATCTTGCCTGGAGAAACCTGGGGAAAGGCGAGGATTTCAGATATCAGGAATTCAGGCGAAAATATGGTCCGGAGCGTTATTGGTGGATCAGCTATTTTCAAACCTTTTTATTACAGGGGGTGTTAATGATGATTATTTCGTTGCCCTTGCTGGCAATAAGTTCAGGTACTGGTTCAAATACCCTCGGGGTTATTGATTTCATTGGAATTTTTATCTGGCTGACCGGCATCACTTTTGAGGCGGGTGGCGATTTTCAGTTGGCAATGTTTAAAGGAAATCCAAAGAACAAGGGGCAGGTTTTAGATACCGGCTTTTGGAAATACACCCGGCATCCGAACTATTTTGGAGATTCGGCGGTTTGGTGGGCCTATGCACTGTTTAGCATAGCAGCCGGGGGTTACTGGCAAATTATCGGTTCTGTTATCATGACTTTGCTGATCATCAAGGTCTCTGGTGTTGCCCTGCTGGAGAAAACCTTAGTCGATACGAAACCTCAATACCATGATTATATTCGGAAAACGAGTTCCTTTTTGCCCTGGTTTCCAAAAAAATAAGAGGCGATGGATTTCATTAAAACTAATATCTGGTTATTGCTTTTCGTTGTTTGGGGCATGCCTCTTGGATATTACCGGAGCAAATTCCGTAAAATGATATACATGCGATTAACAGTCTTCCTAATAGTTTATCCCCGTTGTACGTCCTATTGAGCCCGTTATTAAATTAATTCAGGTAGTTTTATTAATAAGTGTCCTAAACGTGATGA